>CACZOH010000144.1 GCA_902782785.1 uncultured Ruminococcus sp.
CAGTGACGCGCTCTTCTCCGTTTTCATCGCTGTACAGTACGTAAAACGCTTTTTTGTCTTCGTCGTGAGCGGAAAGATCCGCCCAAAACGCGGAGGTCGTTTTAAAGCACGCGTCGTTATCGTCAGCGCCTACAGCCATGAGTATGTTTATATCGGGATCGATACCGCAAACGCTGCGCTTCGGTATAAGTCCCACGTTTCCGTCGCTTGCGTCGAGCGAAAGCACAAACCTGACCTTCATCCTGTTTTCCGCGCAGATATTGAGCGACGTTACGGCGCCGACGGAATGTCCCGCAAGACCGAGCATATATTCTCCGTCTTTTTTCTCCGGTTTAAGCTTAAGATTATCTTCCGCGTATTTTATGCCGTCTTTTATCTGTGCCTCGGCGTATGACGTGAAATTGTCCGGATGCAAAAACATATTCTCGTAATCAGGCGCTATAACTATATATCCGACCGAAGCAAGATAATACATGGCGTCCTCATACCAGTCGCTGATGTTGAAAATATAGTAACCGTGCAGATATGCTATAACGGGCGTTTCTCCCTCTTTTCCCTCGGGAAAATAAATAACGCTTTCGCCTCTTTTTGTTTTGAACGTACGCTTTATCACCGTTTTGTATTCTCCGCCGTGCGGATAATCAGACCGGTTAAGCGTTTCATTTCCGAACAGCTCAGGCCGTGCGTCGCAGAACACAAAGCAAAGCGCAAAAACAAGCGGTATATATGCAAACACCACGGTCAAAATATGAAAGAGCGGTTTTTTCCCCGTACGAACTGATAATCTTATAAGCTCAGATACGGAAATTATAAGAAGCAGAAGCGCGCCCGTCCTGTAACCGTCAAAGCTGCCGAAAAGCCCCGCCGTGACCGCGGGCAAAGCGACTGCGTAAAATACGGTCGCCGTCACCTTGTAAGAATACGGCGTTTCGTCTATATGATCGCATATCAAAAGAACGGCGCACAAAGCGGCGCACGATACGGCGAACACCTCATAATAATTATTATCCGAAGCGGCAATGTTCAAAAGCGAGCAGAACAGCGCCGCAAACACGGAAACGTTTCTTATGATTTTAAGCGGTTTTGACATTTTCTTTTTCTCCCCGCATTATTTTACAACAAAACCTGCGAAATGTCAATAGCAAAAGAAAAAAGCGCGGTATTTCACGCGCTTTGAGTGATTTATCCTATAAATTCCTGTGTCCAGACGTTACCGTCGGAAACGTATCCGACTCCTACTTCCGTATAATTTGAGTTGAGAATATTAGCTCTGTGACCCGGTGAATTCATCCAGGCTGTCATCACCTCGGAAGGTGTTCTCTGCCCCATCGCTATATTTTCACCCGCCGAACGGTAAAAGATACCGAAATCCTTCATCATCTGAAACGGCGTTCCGTACGTTGGACTTGTATGGGAAAAATAATTCTTGTCGCGCATATCCTTTGCCTTCAGTCTTGCGACGTAAGAAAGTCTTGTGTTTATCTTAAGCGCGGCAAGTCCGCGTTTTATCCTTTCCTCGTTCAAAAGCCTTACGACTTCACGCTCATAAGACGACAGCGCGTCGGCTCCGTCGACGGGTATCATAAGCACGTCGCCCGGGTAAATGAGGTCCGGATCCTCTATATGCGGATTTGAATCTATGACGGACTGAAGCGTTACGCCGTATTCACGCGACAGTTTCCACATCGTATCTCCCTTTACGACCGTATGACTTACCGCGGACGCGGAGCACGTCATTACGGCGCAAAGAAAGAGCGTTATTATTATATTTCTGATTTTTTTCATTTTAACTTTATCCTCCGGGTTTTGATCCCGGTATCAGTTTACGCAAATAATACATTTTTATACTGTTTTGCTATTGCTTTTTTGCTTGTTTTCTGATATAATCCTTTTGAGGTGATTTATATGAACATTCAGATATTCGGACGCGGAAAATGCTTTGACAGCAAAAAAGCGGAAAGATTTTTTAAAGAAAGACGAATAAAATATCAGTATATAGACCTTGACAGGTACGGAATGAGCCGCGGAGAGCTTAAAAGCGTTATTTCCGCCGTAGGTCTTCCAAGCCTTATAAACGAAAAGCATAAAGACGCGGAGATAATAAAAGCCTACGCATACGATGAAGATAAAATCGACGCACTGTACGACGATCCGACCCTGATAAAAACGCCCGTTGTGAGAAACGGCAGAGCCGCGACTCTCGGTCACTGCCCGGACGTATGGAACGAATGGATAAAAGAGAAAAAATAAAAATCCCTCTCCAGAACGGAAAGGGAGATCGTGACTGTATTTTCGACCGACGTTTTTTCGGTCAGCCTTCCTTTTAACGGAAGGCTTTTCTGTATTTATACGTTATACATTTTTCTCTCTTCTCCCACGGTCGAGGCGAGAGTGTGTCCCGAGTACAATACCGTGTTGTCCGGCAGTGTCAGGATCTTTTCCTTTATCGAGCTCATAAGCGTGTGATAATCCCCCGTCGGAAAGCGCGTGTTGCCGTACGTGCCTTTGAAGATCGTATCGCCCGTTATCGCGTATCCGTCTTTTTCATTGTAAAAAACGCAGGAATCGTCCGTATGACCGGGAGTGTTTATGACACGGAAGCAAAGCTCTTTTTCCTCCGTTTCGATCAGATCGCCGTCTTTAAAATAACCGTCTGCCGAAATGCTTATCTGTTCGCTTCCCGTGTATATGGAAAGATTGTATTTCGGATCTGACAAAAACAGCTTGCCCGCCTCGTGTATATACACGGGGATCTTTTTATTCTCTCTCAACTGTGCGATACCGCCTATATGGTCAAAATGTCCGTGGGTTATTATTATTTTTTCGATGACGTAACCCTCTTTATCCATAATATCGGAAAGTCTTTTTCCTTCCGCGCCGCAGTCGAACAAAAATCCGTGTTTTGTTTCATCGTCAACGCAGAAATATGCGTTTGAATCATATCCGTCCTTCAGCGTTACGACACGCTTAACCATTTTCACTATCCTCCCGGACCGCGGCAGATAAATACATAAACAGATATACCACGTCTTTATTGTTGTTCGCGCCGTCCTCGTTTACGTCAGCCGCCTTAAGGCTGATTGCGGCGAGACCGTCTCCCGACAAAAATCTGAAAAGCGCGACAACGTCCTTATTGTTTACCGAGCCGTCGCCGTTCACGTCATAACCGGCGTATCCCGAGTCGGAAAAGAAGAAGAAATATTTTCCCGCTTTAAACAGTCTGAACGATACGGAACCGTCTTCCGCGTTATATGACAAAACAACGTGCTCCGTTTCCCCGTCATTATAACTGTTAAGGCGCAGAAGCGACGCGTCGGCTCCGTCCGGCAGTTTGTAATTAAAAACGATCTGATCCTTTTGTGAGATCTCTCTTTCGTTTATCGTGCATTTCAGCTCATATAAAGATACGGGTTCCGTTTCTTCAAGCGCAGCGCAAAGCTCTGTCAGCTCTTCATCCGGCAGGCGTTTGAAGCTTACGGTCGTGCCGCCGTTTACCGCGGTTTCCGCATTTGCGGTAAAACCGTCTTCAAGCTCGTAATTTACGGGTAAAGACGGCGAGCCTGTCGGATCGGTCTCTTTATATTCTACGTGCCTTAAGGACAGCGGGACGTTTTCCTTTGTATAAAGACCGAAATACGACGCTATGACGTCCGCTTCCGCTTTCGCAATATTTCTCAGGTTTTCATCATACAGTAAAAATCTGCATTCCTCGTAATTGGAATGGAAACCGTGCTCTATGATAAAAGAATATCTGCACGCCTCCGATTTTACCGAGTTTCTTATAACGCTGTAATAATCCTGAATTTCACCGTCTCCGTTTTCCGGCTCCTCCGCCGGTTCGATGCGCGTCATCGGCGTACTTTCATTGCGCATATACGTAATTCCCGTGGCCTGATTTATGACGTCGGTTACGGCAAGACCGAGCTGCGTGCCGAGTTCTATGCTTTCCGGACGAAAATAGCTCCGATAAACGGAAACTCCGGCGGCGGCCTGACTGTCATACCAGTTTGTGTGAAGTGAAATAAAAAGCTCGCTTCCGTTTTCCGCGGCAAGCGTTCCTCTGCTTTCAAGCTTCGGCGCGTCGCTCATTTCTTTTCTCGTCGTGAAGATCTCTATATTCTCATATTTACTCAGTTCCTCTTCGAGAAACGTCATCAGCGTGAACATTCTGCGTCCCTCGTAGTATTCCTGTATTATGCCTCTGTTGTCAAACGGACCGTGACCCGCGTCAAGCGTGACTCTGAGTTTGTTTACCGGTTCAGGCGCGTTTTTGCAGTAACGGCACATAAGCCCGGCTTCCGTTTCGGTCGGGCTTTTTACGGTCTGCCATTCGCCCCAGTCGTGACCCGTGGGCGCGGAAATGACGCTGCTTTCGTCTTCGACCGGAAGCGATGCGGCGGGATCGTAAAACCGCTTGCCGCAGCGCATACAGATATAATGTGCAATAATAACGCCCTGCTCTTCGCAGGTCGCACGTTTTTCTCCGACCGGGATCAGATCGTGTGACAGAGCGCACGGATCGTCCGGATCGTTTTGGGCATCGTTCTCTTCCGTTTCCGCGATCTCTTCCGTTCCGTCAGGCTCGGTCGATCCGGACGCCGAAACGGACACCGATGATAATATCAACGTCAGAACCAGGAAAGAAATGATGATTTTTTTGATCATATTCAGATCACCGTCAGTTGTTTCTTACGTAATCGAAAACGGTAAACGAGGCGGTGACGTCAAGGCAGTCAACAGAGTCAAGCTTTTGCTTGTCCTTCATTCCCGTTTTTTTGTAATAAGGAGTCATCATAAAAAGATCTTTTAATTCGGAGTTTGACAGCTCCATCTTATATTCAACACAGCGTTCATTCATCAAGTCAAATCCGTCGAGCGCCGTGCTTTTCATTTCTTTTACAAAAACGCTTTCATATACCGCTTGCTTAAGCTCTATCAGATGGTTCGGATTCGGGACCGCCATAACAAGCCTGCCGCCGTGTTTGAGCACTCTTTTGTATTCATCGAGCGCAAGCGGTGAAAACACGTTCAGTATTATATCAAAGCTGTCGTCATCATACGGCATATCGTACGCGCTTGCGGCGCAGATATGAGCGGTTTTGCATAAAGACGACGTTTTCTCCGCCGCTTTTTTGGATATGTCAAGCCCGTAGATCTGCCTGCCGTCAAAGAGAGCGCAGATCTGCTCCGTATAATATCCCTCTCCGCAGCCGGCGTCGAGAAGCGTTTCATACGGTATGCTCTTTACCGTATCGCATAAGGCGAGGCACAAAGGGGCATAGTGACCGCCCGACAGAAATCTTCTTCTCGCGGATATCATTTCGATATCGTCGCCTCTCTGTGTTTTTCCCGCTCTCAGAAGATTAACGTAGCCCTTTGCGGATATATCGTAGCTGTGGCCGTTTTTACAGCGCATCGTTTTGCCGGTGTCATCAAGCGGACTTCTGCAGACGGGACAAATGTAAACGTTCATTTTACCTCTTTACGCATACAGGAAAAGCATCTCACTATCTTCATTCCCGCCGCCTCGTAGATATTTCTCGCTTTGTTCGTTTCTCCGGTGAACAGCGTCATGAATTCCGCTCCCTCGGATTTAAGAGCGGAACACAGTTTGCAGAAAAGGAGCTTTCCCAATCCGTGACCTCTGTGATCCGGATCTACGGCTATCCCCGCCAGATATCCGCGTCCGCTCGGCTGAACGTAAACGGGGCCTGTAAAGCCTACCATTCTCGCCATACCGTTGTCCGCCTCTATATGCTCCGCTATCAGAAGCGGCGGCGCGCCCTCTGTTGAAATATTCTGCAGTACGGTATTCTTCCAGCCCGCGGAGCCGATTTTGTCCATACACTCCTCCGCTCCGTAGTGGCGGTTTTTGTCATAGTACGTGACGGCGTAGCCGAGCTTTGCGGCTTCCTGCTCTATCCGCTCTATATCCGCGGGCATCTTATAATTTTCAAGCTTGTGATAATATGAATTCTGGTACGCGTAATCGCGGTAACCCATATCCTTCATAAAAACGTAGCCCGTGTTTATCATATCGACGCCCGGATAACCGGGATGATCGTGGTGAGGCGTTCCGGGTACTATCCACGGAAGTGACTGAGGGTTATAAAACGAAAATTCATACTTTTTCGTTTTCTCTGTTTTCATAGCCGCCTCGAGCGCGGAGATCAGAGCCGTACCGAGCCCCATTCTCCTGTATTCGCGTGCGACGAGTATCGCCGTTACGTAGCTCACCTCGCCGTCAAGGACTATCATTCCCGCGGCAAAGCCCGCCGTAACGTCGCCGTTGTCGGCGCACAAAAATACTTTTTCATATCCCTTTTCACACTCAAAGAACTTCGCTTCAAACTCTTCCCGTGAAAGTCTTTTATAAACCTGCTCCCCCTCCGCGTATTCGCAGAAAAGCCGGTAAACGGAATCCGTACCGGAGCTCAATCTTCTGATATCCATATACAATCCTCAAAAACATGAAATTCGGTATATTACGCCGTTATATCTATTCCCGTCGCCTTGTATATCAGTCTCGCGGACGCATCCTGACACTTTTTTTCGTCTTCTCTGAACGCCATTGCGTGCTCAGCGCCGTCGACGATCAAAAGCTCCTTGTCGCAGGTCGCCGCGTCGTATATTTTCTTTCCCATCCACGTGGGGACGAACGTATCGGTCCCGCCGTGTATCACAAGAAGCGGAAGCCTGTTCTGCTTGATCACGTCCACCGCGCATTTTTGCCTGAAACCGAAGCCCGCTTTCATCTTGCAGTAAAGACTTGTTACCGGCAAAACGATGAACGGCGGCAGATGCATGGGCTTGAGATTATGCGTGAATTGCTCGTATGGCGAGGTGAAACCGCAGTCCTCTATGATCCCGCGCACGTTATCCGGCAGCTTTTCGCCCGTCGCGCAGCAGACCGTCGCGCCGCCGAGCGATATACCGTGCAGTATTATGTAATTCGGGGAATACGCTTCGTTTATCCTGTAGCACCAGTCGGCGCAGTCTTCGCTCTCGTACACTCCGAACGTAATGTACTTTCCTTCGCTCTCGCCGCAGGCGCGCTGATCGGGAAGGAGCACGTCGCAGCCGTGGGAAAGATAATACAGCGCGTCGTAGCCGAACTGGTAAAACCAGTTGTTGTTATATCCGTGCATCATTATGACGGTTATGCCGTGAGAAGCCTTTGCATGGTAGTATCTCGCTTTTAAAGTAAGACCGTCGCGCGAGAGCAGGTCTATATCGTCGTACTCATATCCCGCAAGCCCTTTTTTAGCCGCGTCGTACACGGCTAATTCATCCTTCATCTCTTCGGGATACTTTTCCGCCTTTTTATAAGGGTCGTACGGTTTCTTTTTTATGGCGTAATTGAAGAAATATACCGCTATGCCGAATTCCAGGGCGCAGATAAGCAGAACGGCGCCGATAAGTATATAAAGCCAAACCATATCAGCCGAGCTCCGCGGTTATGACTTCCGCTATTTCGTCCGCGACCCTGTCTATGATGCTTATATCGGAGCCCTCCGTCATAACTCTTATCAAAGGCTCCGTACCGGACGGACGGACGACCACTCTGCCGTCCTCGCCGAGAGTGCGTTTGCCCGCTTCCACAGCCTGTTTTATTCTTTCATTGGTATAATAAAGCACCTTTGCGTCGTTTGAGATGCGGATGTTGCGCATTACCTGCGGGTATTTCTTCATAGCCGCCATTTCGGAGAGCTTCTTATCCTTGCGCTTCATAAGCGAAAGGAGCTGTATCGCGGTAAGCTGTCCGTCGCCCGTAGTCGCAAAATCGCGGAATATTATATGTCCCGACTGCTCGCCGCCGAAATCATATTCGTTCAAAAGCATTTCCTCAAGCACAAATCTGTCTCCGACCTTCGTCGCAACGAATTTCAGACCGTTTTCCTCACAGAATTTGCCGAAGCCGAAGTTCGTCAGAATGGTACCGACGACGGTTTTGCTTCTGAGCTTGCCGCGCTCCGCCAGATCGGTCGCGCATATCGCCATTATCTCGTCTCCGTCGATAACGTTGCCCTTCTCGTCAACGCAGAGGCATCTGTCGGCGTCGCCGTCGAACGCAACGCCCGCGTCAAAGCCGTTTTCGCGCACGTAGGCGGCAAGACCTTCGATATGAGTGGAGCCGCAGTTCACGTTTATGTTTTCTCCGTCCGGCGACGCGTTCAGTATCGTCGCGTCTGCGCCGAGAGCCTCGAAAAGCTTCGCCGCGGATACGGAAGCCGAGCCGTTGGCGCAGTCTACCGCGACCTTTATCCCGTCAAGCGAATTCGGAACGGAGGAACGCAGATGATCCACGTAATCCTTTACCGCACCGCTCTCAAACGTTCTTTTTCCGACGCTCGTATCCGGTTTTCCGTCAAGCTCGCCTTTTCTGTCTATCACTATCGTTTCGATCTGATCCTCAAGCGCGTCGGGAAGCTTATATCCGTCGCCCGAGAACACCTTGATACCGTTGTATTCGTAGGGATTGTGCGACGCGGATATCATTATACCGGCGTCAGCCTTGTATTTGCCGACGAGATACGCGACAGCCGGCGTAGGCACCACGTCGACGGAGATCACGTCCGCGCCGACCGAGCAAAGTCCCGCTGTGACAGCCGCGCCCAGCATATCCGAGGATATGCGCGTATCCATACCGAGAACGAATACGGGTCTTCTCCTCATACCGCGCGAAAGCACAGCCGCGGCGGCGCGTCCTATTTTGAAAGCAAGCTCACACGTTAATTCGGTATTCGCGATTCCGCGGACGCCGTCGGTCCCGAAAAGTCTTCCCATTATTTAATTTCTCCTTTGATTTTCATTACAATGTTTTCTCTATTTTTGTAGATATGCTCCGCAGGTATGACGCCGCGTACCGAGCTGTTCGGATATACGTTGCTGTGACGTCCGATTATCGTGCCGGGATTAAGCGTGCTGTTGCAGCCTACCTCGACAAAATCGCCCAAGATCGCGCCGAATTTGCGCAGGCCGGTCTCTATCTTCTCGCCGCCGCATCTCACCGCAACGTTCGTCTTGTCGCTTTTGACGTTCGACGTGACGGAACCGGCGCCCATGTGGCTTTTATAGCCCAATATCGAGTCGCCGACGTAATTGAAATGCGGGACCTGAACGCTGTCAAATATAACGGCGTTCTTCAATTCCACCGAATTGCCGACAACGGCGCCTTCTCCCACGAGAGCGGAGCCGCGTATAAACGCGCAGTGCCGTATCTCGGCGTTTGCGCATATTATCGCGGGCGCGCCGATATAAGCGGTGGGCGCGACCTTTGCGGTCTTGTGGACGAAAACGCCTTCGCTTATCTCTTTGTAATCTTCACCCAGCTCTTTCTCCAGCTCAAGTATCATTTCCTTGATGTGCGGGAGCGCCTCGTACGGATATTCGTACTGCGCAAGCATCTTCCCGGCTATACTGCGGGAAAGATCGAGCAGCGCTTCTGTCTTTATACCGTCAAACTCGTTCATATCGTTTCATAAACCTTTCTGCAAAGTAATTTTGTCGTATAGACAGCGGTTTTGAGCGCCGCGCGCGCGGGGTGCGTCTTTTTGAAATAATCCGCGCCGTGACGGTCGTCAACTCCGCTGATCACGTCGTTCATGCTTCCCTCGTAATGAAGGTACGGAGAAAGAACGAAATCGAGCTCCTTTATGCTCTTCATATCGCCGAGACGGAGCAGACGGCAGACGAAGGAAAGATCGGTATAAGAGCGCTTGATATCAAACGACGCGCCGAAAACGGACAGCGCCTTGTCGTATACGTTGTACGTGTATCTCTGCTGATGCGACATCATACGCAGTATCACGTCGCGTACTCTCATATACTCCTCGTCCTTTACCTCTATCGCGAATACCTTGACCGGGATATCGCCGCCCTCGGCAATATAGCGCGAGGGATATTCCGCGACAAATCCGCCCACAAGCGCCACGTCGAGCTGCGACTTTGCAAATGAATACATCACGGGAAGATTTTCGTTGAAGCTGACGGATACGTGATCGTATCTGCAGTCCGTAAGCGCGCGATATACCCTTTTCGGAAAGCTGTTTCCGCTTGATAATACCACATAAATCTTTTTCACGGTCTCATTCTCCTTTTCACAAAAAACAGTAATCCCATTATCTCATCTTATTATATAATAATATTTAACTTTTGTCAAGAGATATTTCAACAATCTTTATTTTAACTTTTTTCAAATTACCGCCTTGATTTACGGCTGATTTTATGGTATATTTGAGAAAAAAGAATACGGGAATTTTTGTTTATGAAAAAGATAACTGCCGTTATCATTTCTCTTCTGCTTGTTTTGTGCTCGTGTACGCCCGCATCTCAGTCGCCGGAGCTGACGGTCGTTTTCGCGGACGTCGGGAAAGCGGATTTCATACTTATCTGCTGCGACGGAAAATTCGGCGTGATAGACGCGGGATACAAGAACAGCAAGGACAAGATAGACGGGATAATGCAGGAATACGGCGTAAAAACGCTTGAATTCGCCGTCGCCACCCACAACGACAAGGACCATATAGGCGGTATGGCGCACGTGCTTGAAAAATACGGTGCGAAAACGCTTTATATCACGCGGCTTGACGGAGAGGGCAAGCAGTATATAAATATGCTTGAAGCGGCGTCAATAAAAGGGATACCCGTCGTGAAGATCAAGCGAAACGAGACGTTTTCTCTCTGCGGCGCAGTATTCACTGCGCTTTCGCCCGACGACAGTCTGATCGGGCTGAACGATGAAAACGAGGCTTCAATAGTTTTAAAAATGCAGTACGGCAAAAAAAGCGTCCTTTTTATGGGCGACGCACAGCTGAAAGCCGAAGAAAAACTGATTACGAACTATAAAGACGAGCTGTTGTGCGACGCGATAAAAATAGGTCATCACGGTTCAGATCAGTCAAGTTCGCGCACGTTTTTGTCAAAAACAAACGCAAAATACGCAATAATATCCACGGGCGACGAAGAGCCCGCGGCTGAAGTGACGATAAACGCGATCTCCGCCTGCAAAATGCAGCTTTTCAATACGGACACGGACGGAGACGTGGTGCTTAAAACAAACGGAACAGATCTTACGGTACAAAAAAAGGGAGGCTGAAATGAATATCGAAAAATTAAAAGAGCTTGACAGGATAACAGAGCAGCGCATAGCGGACAAACGCCTTGTTTCCGCCGCTTACGCGATAGCGTATAATAACGAGATCGTGTATAAAAACGCGATAGGCTACGCGGATATCGAAAACAAAATACCGCTCAGATCCGATACGCCCGTGCGTCTCGCCTCGATGACGAAGCCGATAACCGGAGTTGCGGCGATGATAATGTACGAGCGCGGCGCGTTTTCGCTCGACGATCCCGTGTATAAATTCATACCGTCGTTCAAAAACATGAACGTGGCGATAGTGGACGAACACGGAAAAATAACCGGGCAGTATCCGTCAAAAACCGATATCCTGATACGCGACCTTCTGAATCAGGCTTCCGGTCTCGGCGAGGGCGAGGCGGGCAACCGCGCGTGGAAGGATTACCATATAAAGGACGGCGACACGCTTGCGGCAATCGTGCCGAAATTCGGCGACCAGCTCCTTGATTTCGAGCCGAGGAAAAACGCGATATATTCATGGACGCAGGCGTTCGATACCATGGCTTACATAGTCGAGCAGACGTCCGGTATGGATTACCAGCAGTTCGTGCTTGAAAACATCCTTCATCCTCTCGGTTGTTACGATACGGTCTACACTCCGAATCCCGATCAATGGAAAAGACTTATGAAGATGTACGACGCGCGCGACGGCAAAATAACGGAAATAGATATGGGCGGAGTCGTTTTCGGCGACGTGCCGCTTACGTACTACGCCGCGGGCGCGGGAATGATCGGAACGCTTGACGATTATATGAAATTCGCCGCCATGCTGTACAACAAGGGTACGTATAACGGCGCTCGGATACTGAAGCCGGAAACGGTGGAGCTTATGGCGACGCCCTCGCTTCCCTTCTTCAACAAGGATACCGACGTTGAGACGTGGGGACTTTCCATGCGCGTGATAAACAAAAAGACGGAGCATCAGCTCCTTACCCCGGGCTGCTTCGGCTGGTCGGGCGCGTACGGCACGCACTTCTTCATAGACCCGGAGGACAAAATATACGCCGTATACATAAAAAACCTCCTCGACGGCGGGGGCGCGGGCGCCGACACCGCGAGAGAGTTTGAAAAGGTCATTATGGAAGCTTTATGAGACGATTTTGACGGAACTCTTACCGATAGCGACGCAAAAAAAGCGGGGTCACCCCGCTTTTTATTTTTGTGCCGCTTCGACTGCGTTTCCGAGTTCTATCCTCGCGGCGGCGAATACCGCGTCGCTGTCCGTGTATTCAAGAATATTCACGGTTACCTTATTAAGTATTTCATTCATTTTATCGGCGCCGCACAGCTTCTCGCACATACAAAGCATATCGTAATCGTCAAGTCCGTCCCGTACCGCCTCAAAACGCAGCGTGGAGCACGGTCCCGTGTATCCGAGTTCTTCCTTGCCGTAAGCCAGAAGCGAACCGTCGCGATTGAAATCCCGGCTGCTCCACGGATCCTTATTCTCGTCCCAGTACGTGCACGCCCAGTACAAAAAACCGGTTGCGTTATACTGCTTTTGCTGCCAGAAAAGCACCCTGTTCTGCAAGCCCGTGTTGTCTATCATCAGATTGCAGTATTTTTTTATCGGCGGATAAATGCAGACGTACCACCACAATTCGCCCTTTTCCTTCGTTACGTCAGCC
>CACZOH010000145.1 GCA_902782785.1 uncultured Ruminococcus sp.
ACGGACAGAGTCCTGCGCTCTTTCCGCGACAGCGTGGCGTCCGAGGCGCTCGTCCTGCAGAAGCTCAGGCTCGCCGTTTCCGATATGAGAAGCGTAATATATAAGCAGTATCTCAAAAACATCGAACAGCTTGAGGAGCTGGCTCCGAAAAGCAAGTACGAGGATGAGCTGAACGAGCCCGCGACCGCGGAGTACATACGCGCCGTTATAGACGGTATGAAAAACGACGTGGAGAATCTGAAATCAGAGGAGCCGAGAACAGCGGCGGTCCACGACGGAAGAGTTACGATAACGCGCTCAAACGAGGTTACGGTATCCAAAAAGTACCGTATAGCATCCGTGCGTGATACGATAAAGGAGCTAAACAGAAAGATCCTCTCCGGCGACGAGCCGCTCGAGCAGGGAATAGGCGAGGAGATAAAGGGAGAGGAGATAATCCCCGAAAACGACGATATAAGACAGAAAAAGCGCGAAATGCCCAAAAAGAAGAAAAACAACAAGCAAAAGGAACTTTTCAATGCCGAAGATGAATAAGATCGGACAGCGCTGCAAAAACAATATAAAGCCGTATCTGTTATGGCTTCTGTGCACCGCGGCGCTCGTCGCGGCGGATCAGATCAGCAAGGTCCTTGCGGCGAGATATCTGCCGAAGGGCGAGACGGTAAGAGTGATACCGTACGTTTTCAACTTCGTATATGTTGAAAACAGAGGCGCGGCGTGGGGAATGCTTGCGGATCAAAGATGGATATTCATAGTTATTTCCTCCGTTGCGATAGTCGTCATACTCGCCGCGCTATTATATATGGCGAGGGCGAAAAAGACGCTTGTCATATCGCTTTTGCTGATCCTTTCCGGCGGAATCGGGAATATGATAGACAGAGTCGCAAACGGCTTTGTCGTTGATTTTATACAGTTCGGCTTCTGGCAGAGCTTTCCCGTGTTCAACGTCGCGGACAGCTTTGTGACGATAGGCGGCGCGATGCTTCTCATATACTACATATTCATTGACAGAAGCATTTTCACCGACAAGAAAAAGAAAAAAGATGAAGAAAACAACAGTGACACAAGAGCTTGACGGAGCGCGGCTTGACGTAGCCGCTTCCGCACTGTTCGGCATAACGAGAAACGCCGCCTCGGAGCTTATAGAGGACGGCGTTTTGACGCTTTGCGGAAAGCCGGCTAAAAAGAACGTCCGCGTGAAGGAGAACGACACGCTCGAATACGAGCGCGCGGAGCTTAAACAGCCCGACGCGAAGCCGGAGAACATACCCATTGAAATAGTTTACGAGGACGATATGCTGGCGGTCGTGAACAAGCCCAAGGGTATGGTCGTACACCCGGCGCCCGGAAATTACGAGGGTACGCTCGTCTCCGCGCTTTTGTATCATATGAAGGGCAGACTTTCCGGGATAAACGGCGTGGAGCGCCCGGGCATCGTCCATAGGATAGACAAGGACACGAGCGGTCTTCTGATAGTTGCAAAAACGGACGAGGCGCATATAGATCTCGCCGCGCAGATAAAGGAACACTCCTTTAAGCGTAAATACGACGGTATAATCACGGGAAGAACGAGAGAGGACAGAGGAACGGTGGACAAGCCGATAGGCAGAAATCCGAAGGACAGAAAAAAAATGGCGTGCGTACCGGACGGGCGCGCCGCTTTGACGGATTACGAGCTTACGGAGGCGTACAGAGGCTTTTCACGCATGACGTTCACGCTTCACACGGGCAGGACGCATCAGATAAGAGTCCACATGTCAAGCATAGGTCATCCTCTTCTGGGCGACGTGACGTACGGCGGAGGAAAGACGGATTTTGAAAAACGCCACGCTGAGCTTTTGCATGGACAATGCCTTCACGCGCGTTATATCGGCTTCATACACCCGAAAACAAAGGAATTCATGGAGTTTGAAGCGGACGAGCCCGCTTATTTTACAAGGATCACGGAGCTGCTCGGAAAATTATGAAAAACAAACCGTATCTTCCCCTATTTGTTCAGTGCTTGCTTTATTTTTATTAACCGCACATATGGTTTTTTGTTAATATAAATGGTATATAATAAAATTACTCATTTATAAGCTTTAGGGGGAGAGATTTTCGCTTTTATGAATTCGGATAAAAGCAAACTTTTGATACTTATCGCCGCAGCGCTGATAATCGCCGCAGGCTTTGCCGTACTGCGCCTGATCCTCGTTATAAATTACTATGACGTTGAGGAGGGGCTGTATCAGGCGGACGCTCAGGGCGTCACGGCGACGCGCGCCGCATTCGGGGTAAGTCTCATACTGCTTTTCGGCATCGCTTTCTTTTTGACGAAAAAACGGAAATTCAAACAGATGCCGGAGGCCAACCACGGAGTGGTATTCACCGCCGCGCTCTGCGGATTTATGTTCATATCGTCGGCTATACTCGTTTCGTACTATTTTCTGCCGTCTCTCTTCAAGGAGGTGTTCGGCAGCGGGATGAAGTTATCCGTGTATCTCGCAAGCGGAGGCAACTGGAAAAATCTGCTTTTACTCATTATGCTACTTCTCTCTGTTATATTCGGGCTTGTTTCCTCGCTTTATTATTTCTGGTGCGCCTCAACTACGACGAGACTGAAAAAACTGAATTATAAGCTTTTGTCGCTTATGCCCGTGTTCTTCTGCATATTCTATCTCGTATATATGTATTTCAAAACGGACACGGTCATAAACAGTCCCGAAAGGTCGATAATGCAGCTTTCCACTATAGGAGTTATGCTTTACTTCGTAGCAGAAGCGCGCTTCCATTTCGGTGTGGCAAGCTATAAGGTTTATACAGCGATATCGCTCGTAACGGTAGCGGCGGTAACGGTGGCGTGCGTACCGAGGTTCATACTGACGGCGTTCTGGGTGATGCCGTTTTCAGTGGAGACGGTGTTCTCCGTCCTTCAGGTAGCGGTAGCCGCGTATATTGTATTCCGTCTGTTCTCCGTAACGTGCGGACAGACAGTCAAGGAAGAATGATACAAATAGTTTGAGAGGTTTTAAATGATTGTTTCACAGATCCTGCGTATCACCGGAGCCGTTCTGTTTGCGATTATGTTTGCGTACAGGGTTGTATATATAATCATAAGTATGTTCGTAAAACAGAAGGCGCTGAAGAAAAAAGTCAAATACAGAAAATACGCCGTAATATCATGCGCAAGAAATGAAGAAGAGGTCATAGGACAACTTCTTGACAGCATCAAAAAACAGAGCTATCCGAAAGAGTACATAGATATTTTCGTAATGGCTGACAACTGTACCGACAATACGGCGCTTGTATCAAGGCAGGCGGGCGCGATAGTTTATGAGCGCTTCAACAAGGAAAAGGTCGGTAAGGGATACGCCCTTGACACGCTGTTTCAGAATATGGCAAGCGACGGATACGACGATTACGACGGATATTTCATATTTGACTCCGACAACATCCTGTCCGTTGATTATATAGAAAAAATGAACAGGTTTTACGATCCGGACAAGTATGACGCCGTATCGAGCAACCGCCAGGCGAAGAACTATGCCGACAACTGGATATCCGCGGGTTACGGTATAACGTATCTGCGCGAGATGAGACTGCTTAACTATCCGCGTCAGATAGTCGGCTCGTGCGCGTCCGTCAGCGGAACGGGATTTCTTATAAATCCCCGCGTCATAAAAGAGAACAAGGGCTGGAAATACTTTCTGCTCACCGAGGACACGGAGTTTTACGCAAGCAGAGTCCTGGCGGGCAAGAGAATAGGATACAACGCCGACGCGATATTCTACGACGAGCAGCCTACGGGCTTCGGACAGTCCTGGACGCAGCGCACGCGCTGGGCGAAGGGATATTTCCAGGTGCTTCACCACTACGGCTGGAAACTTGTAAAAAAGATATTCAGCAAACACGGCTTCTGGGCGTGGGATCTGCTTTGCTCGATGATACCGGGCTTCGTGCTCGCAATATCCGGCATTGTGGCTGATTCTCTTGAATTCGGTTCCAGACTGATACACGGTATGACAATGATCCCGTTTATTACGAATATGCTCACGGGAAACCTTACCATATACGGAAGCGTGTTCGTTCTCGGCGCTATCGTCACCGCGCTTGAATGGAAGAACATAAAAGCGACTGCAAAAGAGAAGCTGATCTTTACGCTGACCTTCCCCGCGTTTCTTGCAACGTTCGTGCCCCTCTCGGTCGCGGCGCTGTTCAAAAACGTCAAGTGGGATCCGATAAAGCACAGCAAGGTCGAGTCGATAGATGAATTTGAATAAAAAAAGAGCCGTTATCAAAACGGCTTTTTTATTTTCTTGATTTCCGGATCACGGCACCGCGATCTTCAAAGCTTTGTGTCTTATACGTATATCCGCCGTATCGGTAACTCCGCCAAGCTCTCCGTCAAGCGTCCATTTGACCGGCTTGTCAGCTTTTACCAGAAGCGACGGCGCCTTGCCGGATATTATAACTTCGGGGTCGAACGTGCGGAGCAGGAGCGTGTTTCTTATCTTGTCAAGCTCCATTATGTTTTTCGGCGTCTTAATAAACGTATAATCAAGCAAACCGTCCTCCATTGACGCATCCTCGGGAACTATGCTCGTAAGCCCTGCGACGGAGCGCGTGTTTCCCGCGAGCGCAAAGATGAAATCGTCCTCGTAATCACGGCCGTCGACCGACAAAACCGCGTGAACGGACGACCGGTGGAAGTTCTTGATATCCATATCCTTTAACACGTCGAGGTAATACGCAAACGGTCCGAGCGCGTTTTTCATTTTCTGATCCGTCGAATAGCCGACGTCCGTGAACATACCGAACGCGGCGACGTATGAAAACGGGCTGTCGTTCCACATTCCGGCGTCTATCTGAATATAATTGCCGGCAACTGCTGTCTTTGCCGCTTCCTCCGGTATTTTGGATATCTTGAGCGACGACGCAAAATCGTTTATCGTGCCGCACGGAATATAACCGCAGGGTATGTCCGCCCCGGACGATAATATCCCGCAAAGCATCTCGTGAAGCATTCCGTCGCCGCCCGCGACGACGACCGTATCAAACTCATTTGCGTTTTCTTTTATAAAATTTTCTCCGTCCTTCTGATAAAACGTGGGGTGTACCGTTACGCAAAAGCCTGCTTCCGCAAACGTACAGACTATCTCGGACAGTGATTTCCCGACCTTTGCCTTGCCGGAGTGGGGATTGTATACGAACAGAAGCTTTTTCATTTTCATTACTCTCCTTTAAAAATAATTATACGCCGCGTATGTTTACTTTTTAAGCGCTATTATAAAACAATCGGTTAAAATTAAAAATCTTATGCTGTACTTTATACGGCTGTATATTACAGACTGAGGGGGTTAAAGGCAACAGAGAAAAGACATCGTTGAAAATAGGTTTTTCTATTTGCATATAGAGTATTTTCATAAAACTCCTTCCGTCTCGCGCGAAGCGCGAGCCCCCTCCCCCAATGGAGGAGGCTTTTTCAGGCTCCCTCGCCGAGGCAGCGAAGCGGGGGGCGCGGTAGTGAATGACAGTCCGGTGGACTGTCAGAGCCGCGACCTGACCGAGCCCGCAGGCGAGACGGTG
>CACZOH010000146.1 GCA_902782785.1 uncultured Ruminococcus sp.
CCAGTTGTAAAGCGGTCTGTGATCCTCGTATTCAAGCGAGCAGAGGCTGTGCGTTATGCCCTCTATCATATCCTGTATCGGATGCGCGTAATCGTACATCGGGAAGATGCACCATTTCGTGCCCTGCCTGTGATGCTCGACGTAGCGGATGCGGTAAAGCACCGGGTCGCGCATATTGAAGTTGCCGCTGCCGAGGTCTATTTTCGCGCGGAGCGTGTATTTTCCCTCGGGAAATTCGCCCGCCTTCATCCTGCGGAAGAGATCGAGGCTTTCCTCCCTCGGTCTGTCGCGGTAGGGCGAACGCGCGGGGGTCGTCAGATCGCCGCGGTAGTCTCTGAATTCGTCCGCGGAAAGCTCGCATACGTACGCGTCGCCCGCCATAATAAGCTTTTCGGCAAGCTCGTACTGGATATCGAAGTAATCGGAGCCGTAGAAAAATCTGTCTCCCCAGTCAAAGCCGAGCCAGTGTATGTCCTCTTTTATGGCGTCGACGAATTCCGTATCCTCCTTCGCGGGGTTAGTGTCGTCCATTCTCAGATTGCATTCGCCGCCGTATTTGAGCGCCGTGCCGAAATCTATGACCATTGCCTTGCAGTGACCTATGTGCAGGTATCCGTTCGGCTCCGGCGGGAAGCGCGTGTGTATCTTCATGCCGGGATTGTTCAAAAGATCCTCGTCTATAAAATCGTGAATAAAGTTAGATGTTTCCATTTGATCGCCTTTCAGTCATTTATTTGATGTGTTCTATACAGTCCTTTATCCTCTGTACCGTGCGGTCCGTACCGAGGATCTTTATGACCTCGTACAGGTCGGGTGAATTCTGTCTGCCCGTGACCGCTATACGGATAAACGACGCGACGTCGCCGACGTGACCCTTGTATTTTTCGGGCTCTTTTTTGTATAGCTTCGTTTCGCGCGCGTATCCGATCTGCTCCGCTATGTCCTTGCATTTTTCAAACCACGCGGTCTGATCGTCCTGCTCGTCGTACGTTTCGATGAATTTTGTAAGCGCCGCGACGATATCCGCTTTGTCCTTATCCTCCGGCATTTTATCCTCGCGGACGAAATATCTGTCGTAGAAGAACGCCATATAAGGTTTTACGTCGGCCCACGTGGCAAAATCCTTTCTCGGCTTTGCGCCGCCCCTGCCGATCGAAAGTATCCTCTGCGCGTATTCGGGCTTTGCGGTGAGCGTCATATAAAAGAGATTGTCTTCCTCTTTTGCGTATTCCGTTACGCCGTCGTAGACCTCTTTCGCCGTCATTTTGCTTATGACGTTTTTAGAAACGTCGTTCAGCTTTTCCGTGTCGAACAGACAGCCGGACGCGCTCATTTTCTTGATGGAGAACGGAAAATCGCGCCAGCTCCTGTCGGGATTCTGCATATGCCACTCCTCGTAGTTGGAGTTTAAGAGCGTCATGACGTATTCGTTCACCGCAGGGACGGAGTAGCCCATTTTGCGGTAGTCGTCAAGGTTTGCGCCCATGTCGCGCTTGGAGAGTTTCTTTTTGTTGCCGTTCTCGTCAAGCCGCATTAGCTGGGCGATATGCATATATTTCGGAAGCTTGAAGCCGAGATAACGGAAAAGCATTATGTGCTTTGACAAGCTCGGCAGCCACTCCTCGCCGCGTATGACGTGCGTGGTGCGCATCAAATGGTCGTCGATAACGTGGGCGAAATGATACGTCGGTATGCCGTCTGACTTGAGCAGCACGACGTCCTCGTCGTTTTCGGGTATCTCGAGCGGACCTTTTACAAGGTCTGTTATTTTTATTTTCTTTTCGGGGTCGCCGTCGGCTCTTGCGAAAAGCGCGAATTTGTGACCCGCGGCAAGCTCCGCTTCCACCTGCTCCATTGTAAACTGTCGGCGCGCTGTCATCGCCTCGCGGCGCGCTTCGGCGTCCTGCTCCCAGTTCACGCTCTTTATCTCGGCCTTTTTGTCGAGCGCTTTAAGCTCGTCAAGCTCCTCGTCGGTGGAGAAAACAGGGTACGCCACGCCGTCCCGGACGAGTTTTTTTGCGTAAACGTGGTATATGTCGACGCGTTTGCTCTGCGTGTACGGACCGTAATCGCCCTTGTCGCCGTCCGCCGTCACGCCCTCGTCAAAATCGAGACCGTAATACGATAATATTTTTGTTATGAATTCAGCCGCGCCCTCTACCTCGCGCTTGGAATCCGTGTCCTCTATCCGCAGGTAGAACACGCCGCCCGACTGATGCGCGAGCCGCTCCGCGACCGTGGCGGGGAAAAGTCCGCCGAAGTGGAAGAAGCCCGTGGGCGACGGCGCTATCCTCGTGACCTTTGCCCCCTCGGGCAGGTTTCTTTCGGGATATCTGCTTTCCATATCCTCGGGCGTCGCCGTCACGTCCGGGAAAAGCAGCTCCGACAATTTCAAATAGTCCATGATAATATCTTCCTTGTAATATATTATAAATCATTATACAACATTATTTACAAAAAATCAAGTGTTTTTATAAAATAAAGGGGCGAACGGTGAAAAAAGGCGGAATAACGGGATCACGGTTTGAATCAAAAGCTTTATTTTTTCCTTTTAATAAAAAATCCCGCCGCAAAAAGATTTCTGCGGCGGGGAGCGCGGTTATTATTATTGAGTTATGGTCTCAAATCCGTAGATGTATCTTTGCAGATACAGGGCGTTTTCAAGCGTGACGCCGGCCGAGTCAAGGAATTCCGCGGCCAGGTAGTTTGCGCGGTTGGTGTCAAGCAGACGGGACGCGCCGGTCAGATAATCGAGTATCGCCTTCGTGTCGCGGCTGTTTATGATGCCGTTGCCGTCCGTGTCGCCGTATATGACGACCATATAGCTTATTCCGTCTATTATGAGGTTCATACCGGTCGCCATCCTGTCGGCGGGCTTGACGGCTGTGCCCGTAAAGCTCGTAACGCTTATCAGCTCCTCTGATATTTCCTCAGCGGCTGCGAGGTCGCTTATGACCTGCTCGACAGTCACGCCGGGATTGAAGCCCGTCGCTATTCTTTCTCCCGTTCCCTCGACCGTTCTGAGTGAAACGGAGTTGTTCGATACTATTACCGTGCAGGAGCAGGAAAGCTCTTTTTCATCGTCCGTCTTTGCGGTTATTTCCGCTCTGCCGTTCTTTAATGCGGTGACGTTGCCTTCCGCGTCGACCGTAACTGCTTCTTCATTATTGCTTGTGAATACAAGCGCGGGAAGCTCCGTTTCTTCGCCGCCCTCCGTTATCGCTCTGATAACGAGCTTTGCCGTCTCGTTGGTTTTAAGCCTTATCGTGTCTATTGCAAATCTTATCTCGGTTATTTCGACGACAGGCGTCGTGTCGGTATCCGTATCGGGATCGGTATCCGTATCGGGGTCGGTGTCCGTATCGGGATCGGTATCCGAATCGGGATCGGTATCCGGATCGGTCTCGGGATCGGTGTCGGAACTGGGATCCGTTTCTGAATCCGGATCGGTCTCGGGATCTGTCTCCGAATCGGGATCGGTCTCGGGGTCCGTCTCAGGATCGGTATCGGACTGTTCTCCGGATTCCGACGGCGTCTCTTCCGCGTGCGCTCTCATCAGAGGAGCGGATACCGCGAATATCAAGCATACGACAGCCGTAAGCGCCACTAAGGCTATGATTATCCTGGTGAAGCTTATTTCCGTTTTATTCTTCATCGTTTTTCTCCTCCTCGTCGTATTCGTCGGCGCCCGGATCGTCATCGTCGGCGCTTGTGTCTACCTTCGTCATCTCGTCGTCGTCGGCTTCTTCCTCTTCAAGGTTTATTATGTCCTCCTCGTAGGAGAGGTCGCCGTCGTCCTCGGAGTCGTCCTCAAATTCACCGTCGTCGTAATACTCATCCTCTTCCTCTATTTCCTTTTTGCGCTTGAAGTAGATGAACAGGAAGTATCCCACGCCGCCGAGCACCGCGAGTATTATTATGCCCGCTACGACGTACCAGATGATATTGTTGTTTTTGCCCGGGTCGCTGTTGCCGCTCGTCACCTCGCTGTTTTCGCTCGGAGCCGTGGTCTGATCACCGTTGTCCGTGCTTTCGGACGGCTTAATGCGTTCGTTGTAGAGCTGGCGCGCGTCCTCAAGCTTTTTGAAGTTCGTCACCGCGCTCTTCTGCAGCGCAGTCATTGAATTGTATTTGGTTATGAGATCTCTTAAAGTATCGCCCGAGTTCTCTATGGTGTTGAGATCGAGTGCGTCTATCGCCATTATAAGCTCGTCTACCGTGTCGCGCGGATAGTACGTGACCCGGAACGACTGAGAGACTGTCGCGTACGTTACCGTCACCGTCTGCTCGCCGACGTACGTGCTGTCGTAGCCGGAGAGCATATTTTTCGTTATCGGTATCTCCTCGCTCGTCGTATCGTCGTATATAACGAGAAGAACGCCGCCGGTCGTGTCTATATCGTCGCCTTTCAAATATTCGACCTTTGAGATCGGGGATTTTATTGTGAAGGAAACGACGCTCTTGGAGCTTACCCTGACGTTTACGTACGTCGTTTTATTTTTGTATTTTATCAGAAGTCTCTGATCGCCTATCGCCTGGGAATCGTAGCCCGTTATCTCTATATCGCTGTCGTCCATCGGAAGCTCGCTGTACGTTCCGTCGCTGTACGTGACGAGAAGTATCCACGCGGAGTAGTCGGGCGTGTAGCCTACGGGATATTCAGTATTGTATGTACCGGGCTTGACGGAGATATTGGATATCGTCTTGTCTATCGTGAACGTCTCCGTCTTCTTTTCGCCGTTCACCGTAACGGTTATGGAATACGTGCCGTTCTTGTCGCAGATATACGGGCTCGTTACCGAGACCGCGGGACGGCCCTCGTACACGAGCGAGCCGTTCGCCACGTCGAACGTTACGACGACGTTTTCGCTGTACGTTCTGTTGTTCTTGTCTGAACCGTTGAGCAGTATGCCCGGTCTTGACGGCCATACCGTAACGCTTTCTATTTTAGGCTCCTTGCACTCTATAAGCGAATACTTTGTCTCCACCTTGCCGTTGTAAAGCGTGAGGTCGTTCACCGTGAAATCGACGGGCGTTTTGACCGTTACGGTGTCCTTGACCTTGAGTCTGAAGCTGAATATTTCGTTCGCGGTAGTGGGAAGCGTCTGCTTCTTGGTGTTCGCGTACGTATATGCGAACGTGACCTTGTCGATACCGTCGAACGCCACGCTCGTGATATCGTCCGTGTTGATCTTGAGAAGCGACTGGGCGGAGCCCGTCACGAAGTCAAAGCACGACGTATCGAACGATACGGACAACAGCATTGCGGATATGCGCGGAGACATCGTTCTGTAATTGTCTATGCTTACCTTTACGGTTATCGTCTCGCCTATATTCGGGTTTGTATTGGATGCCGAAACGCTGATTTGCGCCATATCCTGGTCCGTAACAGCGAAAGCGGTAACATAAAGACAGGATAACAGCAGAAAAACCGTCATAAGCAACGCCGTTATTTTCAGTCTTGTTCCTTTTAACATTGTTATTTGCCCTTTCTGATTTGGAAATTATCTTTTTTCCCATTATATACGCAAAATATGAAACTGAAATATTCTTTTTTTAAATTTATTTACGACTTGCCCTTGAAAAAACGCTCAATATATGATATACTGTGAAAAAACAGGGAAAACCGTTCATAATTTACAATATCGGGGGTAAAATACTGTGCAGGAAAAAAACGTATTGTTCCGTACTTCCATGAGTGGCTTCAACAAATCTGACGTCACCGCGTTTATCGACAGACAGAACGCCGAATTCAAAAAAATAACAGACAGCCTGAACAATCTGCTGGGCGAAAAGGACAAAGAGATAGAGGCGCTGAAGGAAAGAGCCGAAAGAGCCGAGGCGAACGAGACGGAGACCGCCGCGCTTGACGCGAAAATAAAAGAGCTTGAAGAAAAAATATCGGAGCTTGAGTTTGAGATATCTGAGCTGCGGGATGAAAACGGCATGAAAGACGCGGAGCTTTCGGAGCTCAGAGAAAAAACATCGGGAGAGGCGTCGGAGAACGAGCGCAAGGCGGGACTTT
This sequence comes from uncultured Ruminococcus sp., assembly GCA_902782785.1. GTDB lineage: Bacteria > Bacillota > Clostridia > Oscillospirales > CAG-272 > UBA1248. Next base: position 6,026 of record CACZOH010000146.1, read on the forward strand.
ACGACGATATGTCGTCTCAGGTCGGCGATATACTCATAACCGCAAACAAAAGCGCGGACGGCATAATTTCAGAGGCGAACGCGAAAGCGGCGGAAATAAGCGAAAGAGCCGCGTCCGACGCAAGAGAGCTGCGCCTCTCGTTCACCGCCAGAATGAACGAAATATCAAAGGACTGCAAAGACGGCGCAAAAGAATCCGCGGAGGAATACCGCATAAAAATGCGCGCCGAACTGAATCAGCTCCGCGCCGCGCTGACGGACGCCGTCGCTTCGGTCGACGAAAAGAGCGCGGTACTCGCGGATATGGCGGACGAGCTTGAGAAAAAGCTGAACGAACGGCTTGACGGCACGGTCGCCGAAATAGAAAAAGAGACCGAAAATTTAAAGACGGGGATATAAAATGATCAGGCTCGCGGTCTTTGACCTTGACGGAACGCTGCTCGACACCAAGCCCGATCTTATGGGTGCGATGAACTACGCCTTAAGCCGTCTCGGATATAAAACAATAACTATGGAGCAAACGCGTCAGTACATAGGAAACGGCATAAAAATGTTTGCAAAGCGCGCCGTCAGCGCAAGCTATGAGACGGACACGGACGACGCGACGGCGGAAAAAGCCGTGGCGTTTTTCAAGGAGTATTACGCGGAGCATCTCGTATGCGAGACCGTGCCTTACAACGGAATCAAGGAGCTTTTGCGAAAATTGAAGGAAAAAGGCGTACGCCTCGCCGTACTGTCCAACAAATACGACACGGCGGCGAAATACATTATAGACTATTTCTTTCCCGATACGTTCGACGTAGTTCTCGGAGAGGGCGCGCAATGTCCGCGCAAGCCGGATCCGGAGGGCTTTTACGCGATCTGCAGAGAGCTCGGAATATCTCCCGCGGACGCGGTGATGATAGGCGATTCGCCCGCTGATTACAAGGTCTCAAAAAACGCGGGAGCGCAGAGCGTCTCCGTTCTCTGGGGCTACAGAAGCAAGGAAAAGCTTATCGAAGAGGGCGCAAAGACGCTCGCGTCCGACGCCTCTGAATTATACAGTATCCTTACGCGGCTATGAGCAGGGAGAGGGATATACAGATCTGCCGCCGGAATCTCGACGGCACGGAAAAGAAATTATATCATGAGAGCGAAAAAAGGACCGCGCATCTTTACGAGCTTACGCGGTCCGTTTTGACGTCTGATACCGAAATAACGCTGTTTGACGCGCCCTCGGTTTTTGACGAGGCGGCGGCTGAGATAAAAAGGGCTGAGTATGACGCGGACGGCGCGCCGCGCGCACGCTTTTTCGCCGAGATTACCGGGATATCCGACAAAGCCGCTTTGGCAGAGTTTATTTACGACGCGCTTTTTTCGCGCGTTACGCTTAAAGAGCTGTCGCATATTTCCGATAAAGAGCCGGAAAAGGCGGGCAGGATCTCTTATTTCAAGGGTCCCGCCGCCGATATGGCGTTTGACGTTTTCGCGTCGAGAGTGCGCGATCCGTCGCTGCAGTATGCGCGCGACTTTTCCGCCGCGGCGGACGACGTGTATTACGGCAGGGCGGAGTTCTGCATTTTTCCCGCGTCGAATTCCGTTGACGGCAGACTTGCGGGCTTTTACACCACCGCGGAAAAATACGAGCTTACGGGCGTTGACGAGTGCACGGTCTCATACGCCGGCGCTGAAACGAGGTTCGTGCTTTTCGGCGGCAGGCTCCCCGGGTACGGCGACGGTGACGGGATAAAAGCGGAGATAAAAATGGCGCGTTCCGCGCTTTTGCCGTCCGTGCTGTGCGCCGCACGTTATTACGGGCTTGTCTGCGGCGGAGTTGACGGCTTGCCGACGGAATTCGGAACGTCGGATACGGTGACTCTTTACGGCGCCGTGAAAGAGCTGAAAAAGCTGTTGTTCCTTCTGCACTGCATGCAGATAAATTACGATCTTGCGGGGGTATATAAAAATGAGGATATGTGAGTTTTCGCCGTCCGGGCTTGTCGGAAAAAGATTTGTCTGCGAGTGCGGTATGACGCATACTTCAACGATAAAGCGTATAGAGGTCTGTGACGGGGCGGCAGATAAGCTCGCCGAAACCGTAAAAAGCACGGGCGCGGACTCCGCTTTCATCGTCGCGGACGAAAACACTTACGCGGCGGCGGGCGGACTTGCCGTCCGGTATCTGACGGAAAACAATATAAGATGCACAGTGGGACTCCTTAAAGCCGAGGAGGGCTTCGAGCGCCCCGAGCCCACGGAGGCGGCTCTCGGAAATCTCGTCATGTCGTACAACGGCGGATGCGGCGTTATCGTAGGCGTGGGAGGCGGCGTTGTGAACGATCTCTGCAAGCTCCTTTCCTCCTGCGCTCACGTTCCGTACGTTTACGTTCCGACCTGCCCTTCAATGGACGGCTACACGTCAGATTCCGCGTCCGTCATATATAACGGAGTAAAATCGTCCGTAAAGTGCAAATGCCCGGATTATCTGATATGCGATACGGATATTATATCAAAGGCGCCGAAAAAACTGCTTCTCTCCGGGATCGGCGATATGTGCGCAAAGCTGATATCGATCTGCGAGTGGAGGATAAGCAATATCATAACGGGCGAGCATTACTGCGAGGAAATAGCGGATATGATGAGAACGTACCGCAAAGCTGTTACAGAGAACGCCCGGGCGGCGGTGAACGGCGACAAAAAAGCGACGGAAGCCGTTATAAACGGGCTTTGTCTTGTCGGTATGGCTATGACGTACGCCGGATCGTCGCGTCCCGCGTCCGGTGTTGAGCATTATTATTCCCATCTCTGGGATATGCGTTGTCTTGAGGAGCACAGACAGTGCGAGCTTCACGGTATACAGGTAGGCGTCGGCACGGTCTTGTCGCTTGAAAAGTACGAAAAGCTGAAAAAAATAAAGCCGGATAAAAACAAGGCTCTGGAGCATATGAATTCGTTCGATCGTAAAGCATGGGAGCGCGGCGTGCGCGAGTATTTCGGACACTCCGCGGAGCAGATAATAAAGATCGAGCGGCGAGAGGGAAAGTACGACAGGGAAAAGCACGCGGCGCGGCTTGAAACGATAATCGAAAAATGGAATGAGATCATGAAAATAATCGACGAGGAGCTGATACCCGCCGACAGTCTGATAAAGCTTTTCAAAGAGATCGGACATCCGACGACGCCGGAAGAAATAGGCGAAAGCAAAGCTTCCGC
>CACZOH010000147.1 GCA_902782785.1 uncultured Ruminococcus sp.
TCGAATACGATTGCGAAAATGTTTTTGAGGTAACGTCATATAAAAACAAAGAAGCGGTCATATCCGCTTACAGTATAACAAAATTTGTAGACTATAAAGATACGTTCGGCGGCATAATGAAATACGCGGCTGACAAATACATAGAGGATTACAAACCTAACGAGGGGCGTCTCGTTGAAGTGCGCGGCAAAATGAAAGAAGCCGAAAATCTGGCTATGACCGCAAAACAGAAAGCGTGGTACAAGGCGGCGTATGACGTTATGGACAGGATATTTGAGACGGATATCGAATTTTCTCCGGACTGCAAAGAGGTCGGGCTGTGGAATTTCTTCTGTGGGTATAATGTCAGGAGTAAAAACGGAGAGGTCGTACTCAGCGCTTCATATGATTCGGGTGTGGATTCGTTTGAAGCGAAAGAAATGTCGTTTACAGATCCCGAAGTATTCAGACTGCTTTATAATTTACTGTATGAGATCATTCAGGATAATACCGGTTTTATTTGGAACGACAAGTGGAAACCGGGGTATAAATGTAATATCTCAGCCGAAAGCTGCGGCGACCCCATAAATACAGATATATCCGTCGCCGAAAACGAGCGCGTGATAACGCCTGCGGGTACTTTTGAAAACTGCCGGCACGTTATCCTCGACGTGTTTGGCTACGGAGGTGGTCTCGGCTATTTCGGCGGGCATATGGAATGCTGGTACGCGGAGGGCGTCGGTCTTGTGAAATACAAGCGCCCGGTAAACGAAAAGGTCGAAAACGTCTGGGAACTGACGGAATACGAGGGTAAAGGCGACGGATTTTTCCCGATAAACGACGGACTTGTGCGCCGTTACGAGCCGAAGGATATAGGCGACGGCTGCCGCGGTTTTGTTGAATACACGTACGTAGAAGACGATGCCGGCACGACGATATTCAGAAACGCCTGCGGCGTGCAAAGCCGTGAAGAATTTGAAAAGGCAAAGAAAAACACATAATACAAAAAGCCGCGGGCGAAATACCTTCGGCTTTGCTTTTGTTTAATTGACGTTTCTGAACCTTGACAAAAACGCTTTTGTTTCGTCTTTTTGCGGATCGTTGAAGATTTGTTCGGGCGTACCCTGTTCGCAGATAACGCCGTCGTTCATATAGATGACGCGCGTGCTGACGTCCTTTGCAAACGCCATTTCGTGCGTGACAACGATCATCGTCATACCGTCCTCCGCAAGCGTTTTCATGACCGCCAACACCTCGCCGACCGTCTCGGGGTCGAGCGCGGACGTCGGCTCGTCGAACAGAAGAAGCTCCGGCTCCATCGCAAGCGCCCTTGCTATCGCCACCCTCTGCTTCTGTCCGCCCGATAACTGCTTCGGTTTTGCTTTTATATACGCGGACATACCGACGTGCTCAAGATATCTTAGCGCGTTTTCCTTTGCTTCCTCTTTGCTTCTGCCGAGTACGGCGGTCTGACCTACCATACAGTTTTTCAGCACGTTCATATTGTTGAACAGGTTGAAAGACTGGAAGACCATACCGACCTTTGCCCTGTATTTCGGCGCCTTTACGCTTCTGTCAAGGATATCCTGACCCTGATACAGTATCTTACCGGACGTCGGCGTCTCAAGCAGGTTTATACAGCGCAGAAGCGTGCTTTTGCCGGAGCCCGACGCGCCGATTATGCTTATGACTTCACCGTGGCTTACCGTGAAATCTATATCCTTGAGCACCCGGTTTTTTCCGAAATCCTTTGAGAGGTGTTCTATTTGAAGGATCACGTTATCGCTCATCTTTCCCACCTCTTTCTTCTTCTGCCCGCGGGATAGTTGTTCATTCCGCTCGTCAGGGCGAGACTGTCCGTCGTAGCGAGATTGAAGTTCTCGGGACCGTCCATGAGATGCTCCCACAGACGGAGCAGAAGCGAGCATACCGCCGTCATGATAAGATACATTATCATCGTTACGACCGCCGACGGGAAATACAGATACGTCGCGCCGACGTACGATTTATGCGCTGCGAACAGCTCCGCGTAGCCGATGATGAACATTACGGACGTATCCTTTATGTTGATTATCAGGTTGTTTCCTATCTGCGGGATGATGTTGCGCAGCGTCTGCGGCAGAATGACCTTAGTCATAGTCTGAAAATGGTTCATACCGATAGCCATGGCGCCCTCGGTCTGCCCCTTGTCGATCGACAGAATGCCTCCGCGCACCGTCTCCGCCATATATGCGCCCGTGTTTATCGACACGACGAGATACGCGGCGGTTATGACGTCAAAGCGCAGTACGTTATTCGTCAGATACGGAAGACCGAAGAATATGAACACCGCCTGCAGTATCATAGGCGTGCCGCGGAAGACTTCAACGTATACGCGTACCACCGCTTTTATGAAATTGATAAGTACCTTTTTTATTGCAAGGTCGTTTTTGGAGTAAGACAGCGTCTGCAGTATTCCGCAGAGCAGACCGATTATACAGCCCGCCGCCGTTGCAACGACCGCGAGGAGCAGGGTATTTCCCGCTCCTCTCAGATATTGAGGCGCCGCCTCCTGCCAAAGCCTTGCAATATCACCGAATATATTGTTATTCATAAATATCGCGCGCTTTGCTTACCGTCAGTTGCTTACGGGCTGTATTTTGATGGCGTCCGCCATTATTTTATTGAAATCCTCGGCGCCCATGCCCGAAAGCGCTTTGTTGATTGCGTTCAGAAGCTCTGTGTTGCCCTTCTGTACGGAGATACCGATGTTGATATCTCCCTCGTCAACAGTGAAGCCGCCTTCCTTACCCGCGAAATCGAGTATCTTCATATCGGGGTATGCGATGACAGCCGCCTGAGCGGTCGGCATATCAGTGCAGACGAAATCGACCTCGCCCGTTTCAAGCGCCATGAGCATTGCAGGCGCGCTCTCCTTGCCGGCGAGTATAGTCGCGCCCGTTACCTGCGGCAGACAGGTGTCATACCAGATAGTGCCGAGCTGAGAGGTGCATTTTGCGCCGGCGAAATCGGAAATGGACGATGCGTTCGCATACGCTCCGTCCGCTTTGACGAGGCATACTATCGTCGCGTACAGATACGGTCCTGCAAAATCGACCTGCTGTTTTCTGTCCTCAGTCATGGACTGACCCGCGATGACGCAGTCGACCTGACCGGTCTGGACCGCGGGGATAAGAGCGTCCCAGTCAAGGGAATATATCTCAAGATCCCAGCCGTTTTTCTCGCATATCTTTTTAGCAATCATAACGTCGTAGCCGTTTGCAAAGTCGGCTCTGCCGTGGATCGGAACCGAGCCGTTTGAATCGTCCGTCTGCGCCCAGTTATAAGGCGCGTAAGCGCATTCCATGGCGACCTTCAGGACCTTTTTCTCACCGTTTCCGCCGCCTCCGCAGGACGAAAGAACGACAAGACACGAAAGCATAAGTGCGGATAAGATTATTGCTGTTATTTTTTTCATATTTTTTTCTCCTTTTGAGATAAGATTTACAA
>CACZOH010000148.1 GCA_902782785.1 uncultured Ruminococcus sp.
ACCCACCCCAAACTGGGCGTAAGAAGCAGGCACAAGGAGCTTCATCGATATGCCCTTTGACGGATTTTTAGGCCCGTCCTCAAACGGCTTCCCTCAAACTAGGATACTGCACCGTCCATAATATTTTACCATATTTTTTTGATAATGCAATAGAAAAATGCAAAAAACACGAATATTTTTTCACTTTTTACGCATTTATTTGCGTCTGTTGAGTAAATATTCCGCAAGTTCGCACAAATCGTCGCTTACTTTTCCGTATTTTTTAACAGCGTTTATACCCTGTTCCGTCAGTTGTGCGGCAAGCTTTTGCGCATCGTCAAGCGACATATACGACAAAACCGTAGTCTTTCCGTTTTTCTCATCGGAGCCTATCGGTTTACCGAGCTCCTCCTCGCTCGATATTACGTCTAAAATATCGTCGCGTATCTGGAATGCTCTGCCGATGCAGGCGCAGTATTCGTCCGCGTCTCTGCATTTTTGATCGTCATAACAGCCGGCAGCCGCAAGACCGAGCTTAGCGGTACTGCGCAGAAGCGCTCCCGTTTTGAGCGCGTTCATTTTGGTGAACTCACGGAAATCGAGTTTTCTCGTCTCGCCCTGCATATCCATCACCTGACCGCCGACCATCCCTTTGTAACCCGCAAGCTCCGACAGCGCCTTTACGGCGTTTACCTTCGCTTTGTCGTCTGTTTCGGCGTCAGCAATTATCTCAAAGGCTATCAGCGAGAGCGCGTCTCCGGCAAGCAGCGCCAATGCTTCCCCGTAGACCACGTGGTTCGTCGGTTTGCCTCTGCGCAGATCGTCGTTATCCATACACGGCAGATCGTCGTGTATCAGAGAAAACGTATGTATCATCTCAAGCGCCGCCGCAAACGACAAAGCTCCCTTGTCAAACGGCTGTAAACCGCCGAATTCCGAGAATTTGAGCGTTAAAAACGGTCTTATCCTTTTACCTCCGTTTTTTACGCTGTACGCCATTGATTCCGTTATTACGGGATAATCACCGTCGTAACCGGACAGCAGTCCGTATAAGTATTCGTTAACTACGCTGTTATATGATTTCAGGGTTTCGGCAATACTCATTTTACCTCTTCCTCCGTAAGCATTTTTACTTTTTTCTCCGCACAGTCAAGTATCTCATTTGCTTTTTTTATAAGCGTTACGCCTTCCTCAAACAGCTCAAGCGACTTATCGAGCGGCGTATCGGTGTTTTCAAGCAGCGCCGCGATCTCTTTTATCCTTTCGGTTATCTGTTCAAAGCTTTTCTCTTCATTTTTCATTTAATATCACCTCGTCGACGGTCGACACGACGGCTCCGTCGTTCATCGTTACTTTTATTTTATCGCCTTTTTTAAAATCCGCTGCGTTTGATTTCGGCACTCCGTCCTTTTCGATATAAGCGTAGCCGCTTGACAAGACTTTAAGGGGGCTTACCGCCTCAAGCTTTGCCGCGGCGGTCTCGAATTCCTTTTTACGCTTAAGCAGGATTATATTGAACTTATCCGCCGTTTTATCGCTCATCGCGTCAATCATCTGACGTCTGTCGTTTATCTGATTCTGATATGATGATAGGGCGCGGGAGGAAGCGAATTTGTCTATCGTATTTTTATTATCCGACAGCTTTTTCTTTATTCTTTGTACTATCCTGTCCTTTTCCGCGGAAAAGAGTGTTTTAAGCGCCTCGCCGTCAGGAGTCGCAAGCTCCGCCGCGTGAGAGGGCGTTGAAGCACGCACGTCAGCGGCGAAATCGCATATGGTAAAGTCGGTTTCATGTCCCACGGCGGATATGACCGGGACCTTTGAACCGCGCACCGCGTATGCTATTTCCTCCGTATTGAACGGTTGGAAATCCTCGATACTGCCGCCGCCGCGGCCGATTATTATCACGTCTGTTTTCTGTCTGTCGTTGAAATAAAGAAGTCCTTCCGTCAAGGTTTTGAGAGCCGTCGCGCCCTGCACCACTGCGGGATATATGATAAGCTCGCACGACGGGTACCTGCTTGTCGCTATATTTATTATATCGCGTACCGCCGCGCCGGTCTGAGAGGTTATTACGCCTATCTTATCCGGGTATTTCGGCAGAGGTCTTTTCAGCTTTTCGTCAAATATGCCCTTTGCTTCAAGCATTTTTCTGATACGCTCGGCTTCTATATAAAGCGCGCCTATACCGTCGTTTATTATATCGGAAACGTAGAGCTGATACCGTCCGTCCTGCGCGTAAACGCTTATATATCCCGTACATATCACTTTCATCCCGTTTTCCGGGATGATTTTCAGTTTTAAGTTCTGCGATCGGTACATAACGCATTTCAGCTGCGCTTTGTCGTCCTTAAGCGTGAAATACATATGCCCGCTTGCAAAATGATGGTTGAAATTCGATATCTCGCCGGATACGGAGACGGAACGCAGATAAGGCGAGCCGTCTATCATCATTTTTATAAACTCCGTGACCTGAGTTACGGTAAGTTGTCTATTTTCCATTTATCACCTTTTGATAAGTTATAAGCGCCGTTCCCGCCGCGTTATCGGCTGAGAATGCGGGTTTTGCAAAATAAGCGCCGTATTTATTTATAAAATAATTCCTTAGATATGCGTTTGACGATACGCCGCCTGAAAAAAGAAGAGGCAGTTTTTTTTCCGAAAATGCGTTTTCCGTCATTTTATCTATCGTCTCTTTGATCGCTTCCAGAACGTACGCGGCGATAAAAGACGGAGCGCAACCGTCTTTTTTAAGCTTTTCCGCCTTGTTTTCAAAGCCGGAAAGATTACAGTCGCATCCGTTGACGCATACTTTTATTTTCGGTATTTTATCCGTGTTCTTCTCCGACAGGCGCTCAAGCTCGGCGCCGCACGGGAAACTCATCCCGAGCATTACGCCTACTCTGTCTATAAGCTGTCCCGCGGTTATGTCAAGCGTTTTGCCCGTAATATCACACGCGCAGCTTTCGCCGTCATAACTCACCGTAAGCAGCTCTAATGTACCTCCGGAAAGATGATATGCGTAAAACCGGTCATATTCCGGCATTTCAGAGGAATAAACCGCCGCTTTTATATGTCCCTCCTGGTGCGAATTATAATACACGGGGATATTCAAGGCTTTTGATACGGAAGCCGCTGCGGCTGTACCGCACAAAAAACATGGCATATATGAGCCTTCAACACTGCGCGGCTTATCGCTGCACCCTACGGCTTTTATCTTTGATATATCCGATTCTATTTTTTCAAAAGCGACAGGAAGATTGACGGTGTGGGAAAACACGGCGTCGCTTTGCCGCAGACCCGCGCCGCCTTCTTTAACCTTAAGCGGTACTTTTATATTCTCCGTTATCTCTCCGTCAACGCATAAGGCAAGCGACGTGGTGTAATTGCTTGTGTCTATGCCTAAAACGGAAACACTCATTTCATCAGTCCTTCGCCTTTTATCGCGGAATTCAATACACCGTTTATGAATGCGGGCGCTTGCTCGGTATCATATTTTTTGGCAAGCTCCACCGCCTCGTTCATCGCTGCGGCGGAAGGAACGTCATCAAGATATTTGCATTCGTAAATGCAAAGACGCATTATGGACAGGGAAACGCGCGATATTCTCTCAAGCTTCCAGCCGACCGCGTATTTCGCTATAACGGCGTCTAATTTCTCTGCTTCGTTTATAACGCCGTAAAACACGGTCTTCAGATACGCGTCGTCGCTGTAGCCGTAAAGCTCCGCTGAGGTTTCGTACAGCTCGGACGGATCCTCCGTATCTGTGTTGAACGAGTATTCGTAAAGCAGACAAAAAGCCTGTTCGCGCAGTTTTGTTCTCGGTGTTCTTTCTTTGTTTTCCATATGTTTTGTCCTTTATAACATAAACAAGCCCGGAGGTGTCCCGTCCGAGCTCGTTATCGTTTTATCAGCCTTATTCGGCAGGCTCGGCGGCAGTTTCCTCGCCTGTATCTTCACTCTGTATCTCGCGGTAATCGAAAGATATGGTCTTTCTTTCGCTTATCATTTCCTCCGTAAGATCGTTTATTATCTCGTCCTCTTCCTCTTCGTCGTAATAATAGCAGATCCAGCGGTGCTCTTCGTCGTTCTCAAGATTGCCTATCTTTACTACGCGTTTTCCGTCTTCGGATAAGGTGATTCCGAGCGCGGACATAACAGTTGCAACGTCCTCACCCTTTTCGTTCTGATAAACGGTCTGCAGATACTTGGAAATGGTGAGCTCTGATTTTTCTCCCAGAGCGCTGAAATTTGTCTCGGGCGTTATTGTGACCTCTCCGTTGTTTATTTCAAAAGCAACGTTGAACGAGCGGTAAGTTTTTTCAACGAGCGCAATGACTACGCTGTCATAAGTATTCAGCTTTGTTTTAAAAGCGTCGACGACTTCGCCGTTGATCTTGCACTGCCATTCGTATATATCGTTTGAGCCGGGAGCTTTTCCGGCGGTATTGTTCATAACGGTGTCAAGCGTATATTCGACCTCTCCGTTGAACTGTGAAACGACGACCTGCGGAAGCTCCGCGTTTTTGTCCTTTGCTCTTACGGCAAGCTCAAGCGCGTACATCGGCGTAGGAGTGAGACGGTATAACTGGCGGGCGTATTCCTCGGTCCATAAACCGCCTTCGGTCGTTTCCTCAACAAGCTCCGTTTCATCTATCGGAGCGACTCTTATCGCCTCGCTCGATAAAAGCGTCTTGTTGTTGTTGCCGTAAACGTATATGGATACGTACGCGTTTTTATCACTGTACTGGCTTCCCGCCGTGTTGCAGGACGCAAGCGCAATTATCATAACGGCCGCAAGTATCACTGTGATCGTTCTTTTGAATTTCATACGGAAATACTCCTTTTCAAAGTGAAAAATACAATTCTTTTATGATTATACTACATTTAAATGAAAATGTCAAGATTTTTTATATATTTTATTTTATCCGGCGGGAATATCGGTCTCCTCGGGCTCCGTCTCGTATTCCTCGTAAGGATCATACGTGTATTCGTTGTGGACCGTGCAGACCTTTAAGGGATTGGGCGTAAACATATATCCCGAATCTTCTATATCGACGTATATCGAGAAATTCCTCTCGGGAGCGAGCACCCACACCTTTTCCGTAGTATGCTGGCAGTATTCGTTTGCTATCTTGCCGGTTTCCGTGCAGTATTTTACGGCTACGTGCTGCGTGCAGTAGGTCGTGGGCTGCGTGCCGTTAATAAAGTATCCGACTTCCGCTCTTCCTCCGCGCGGATCGTGGCCGCAGACGTCGGGATTGTATAACTGTCCCGAATCCTTGCAGACCGTGACCTGAACGATATCGCCGATGACGGGAAATTCCTTTATAAGCTCCGTGCCCTCTTTTTTAGCTTCGTCGTACATTTCCTTGTGAAGCTTTACCATTACGTTATCGAAAATGGACATAGCCGGGTTCGGTCTGTAATTCGTTCTCAGAGGAGACGGCTCTACGAAACCGTACCATACGGCGCCGACGTAATACGGGGTGAAACCGCAGAACCACCTGTCGTACTCGTGCATAGAAGTACCCGTCTTGCCTGCGCAAACGGTCATATCGTCTATTTTAATATAACTGAAATACGGTTTTACGACGTTTTCCATAAGCTTCGTCATAACGGAGCAGGTCGCCGTGCTGAACACGACCGTGCTTTCAAGCTTGTTGTCTATTACGACGTTGCCCTGTGAATCGAGGACCTTGGTATACGTTCTGCTTCTGTTGTGGATACCGCCGTTCGTAAACGTGGTGTATGCGCTCGCCATTTCACGCACGGTGAGACCGAGCGTCGTGGCGCCGAGTGCGAGAGGCGCTATATCAAGGTCGGACATCGTAACGCCGTTCTTGTTCGTATATGACTCCACGAGGTTGTATATACCGAGCTTTTTCAGATATTCGTACGAGCGCTCGACCGTTACTCTGCGAAGCACCTTGACCGCAACGGTGTTGAGAGACTGCTGTACCGCGTAGCTGACGTTAACAAGCCCAAGATATCTGTGGTTTACGTTCTGAGGCCACGGCTTCTTGTCTGAGGTTATCTGGTCCGGCGAGTCGTCGACGACCGTGCCCCAGTTTATTATACCGAGGTCTATACCGGGACCGTAGGTGGATAACGGCTTGATCGAAGAACCCGGAGATCTTCTCGCCTGCGTCGCGAGGTTGAATATCCTGCTCTGCGTTTTTTCCCATCTGCGTCCTATGATGCCGAGACAGTCGCCCGTGTTCGGGTCGCATACGACCATGGCAGACTGCGGCAAAATCGTATACGATTCCTCCGGGAAAACCTTATCGTCAAGGTAACATTCCTCAAGAATAGACTGGACCTTCGGATCCATGCAGAGATAAACTCTGTATCCGCTTGAGAAGACCAGATTTGACGCTATCTCACGCGATACGTTGTTTTTCTCCATTATATCGGCAATAAGATCCTCTATAACGGCGTCAACGTAATCAGACGAGACGTGGGACGTCGTTTTCTCTTCTTTCTGACTGTTTTTGGGCTCTGTGTAAAGCTTCAGCGGCTCGTCCCACGCCGCCTCGAATTCTTCCTTTGTTATATCCCCGTAAGAATACATCGTTTTCAAAACGGTGTTTCTTCTTTCAAGGTTGTATTCGGGATTTTGCTTCGGGTCGTATTTTGTCGGGAACTTTATGATGGATGCGAGCGCCGCGCCTTCCGCAAGCGTCAGCTCCGTCACCTCTTTATTGAAATATTTTTTCGCCGCCGTCTTTATACCGTAACAGCCCTGCGAAAGGTATATCGTATTCAGATAATACTCAAGGATTTCCTTTTTGTTTAGCTTTTGCTCAAGATAAAGCGCGCGGAAAATCTCCTGCACCTTGCGCTGTATCGAATAATCGTCCTCGCCCGTCATGTTCTTGACAAGCTGCTGAGTTATGGTCGAACCGCCGAAGGTCGAGCCGGACGGCATAAAGAAGTTCTGTACGGCTCCGAGCGTTCTGTACCAGTCGACGCCCTGATGATCCCAGAAACGGTGGTCCTCAATATCTATGAACGCGTCTATAACGTAGTCGGGAACTTCTCTTATTGAGACCCATATCCTGTTTTCGCCTCCGTTTACGCGCTCCTCCTCAAGCTCGATCTCCTTGCCGTTTTCGTCATACACGAAAAACATAGTGGTACCGTCCTGCTCGGTGCGCAGGTAATCGACGTCAAGAGTCGGATCTATATTGTTCTTAAGATAGAATGCGAAAACGATACCGCATACGAGAGCCGTAATGATACCGATTATAAGTATCGTTATGAGAATGTTGAAAATATAGGAAACGAGGCGTACGGCAAAATGAAGTGTCAGTGACAATACCCGCCTGAACGCTTTTCCCCAGTATATATGATATCCGCGTTTTTCATCGCGCTTTTTTCTTCTTTCTTTAGCGCGTCTTCTTGCGGATTTTATTTTATCCGCGGCGTTTTTGAAAAAATCGCCGACCTTCTGCATGGCCGTAAAGAATTTATTGATACTATCACCTCCGATTAAAAGGCAATTATTTTTATAATTGACGATATTATATTATATCATCGTCAAACCGGCTTTTCTACAATGTATTTTAAATTTTATATGAATTTGGAAAATCAACGCACGTTTTCCGCGCCGCACAAACGTACCAGCGCTCCGCGCATACCGTCGGTTATTTCGACCGGCGCCGGATATGCGTGATATTTTCCGTCGTCCGCGCTGTACAAATACGCTCTGTCACGCGCATATTCGTCCTCATATATCGCCAGAACCGCTTTTACCCTTACGATATCGGGATATACGTTTTCGTCGGCGGACGGAACTCTTACGTAGATCTTTTTGTACTTTTTCTCTTCCGTGTTTTTGCTTAACGCGGGTCTTTCCGTGTAATCCTCGTCAGGCGTAAGAGGCAGAAGCGTGTCGCAGATTATTTTCGGATTTTCCTCATATCTCTTCTGCACCGTACCGACTATGAACACCGGCGCGTCGTACGACAGATATCTTTTGCAGGTCTCATACACCTTCGGAAATACTATTACTTCCGTTTCGCCGTATCTGTCAAAAACGGTGACGAAAGCCATTTCCCCGCCGCTTTTCGCGTTTTTGCCGACGATCTTCGATATGATGCCGCATACGGTCACTTTCTTATTTTCATATATCGAAGGCTCTGATTCGGATTCGTCCGGATCGTCGGAAAATGACGACGTTATATCGGCTATCTCCGTCGGCTTCAGGGCGGCGCAATGCTTTTTGTATCCGTCGAGTATGTGACCGGAGAAATAGTAGCCCGTCGCTTCCTTTTCAAACGCAAGCAGATCGCGGAACGGGAATTCGTCGATCTCGGGATATACGGGCTCGCCCAGTATATCCTCGCCGCCGGTCATTGAAAACATATCCATCTGTCCCGTTATGCTCTTCTTTGCGGACGCCTGCTCGCGCTCGAGAAGATCGCCGTAAACCGCAAGCATCCTGCTTCTGTAAACGCCGAAGCAGTCGAAAGCGCCGCATTTTATAAGCGCCTCGACTTGTTTTTTGTTGCAGTCGTACGGGACCATTCTGTGAATGAAATCTGAAAGCGACAGGAATTTTCTGTTTTCACGCTCCGCCGTAACGGCGCTGACAAAGCTTCCGCCGACGTTCTTTACGGCGAGAAGTCCGAAACGAATATTCTTTTCATCCCCGTTTCTCACTACCCGGTAATAGCTTCCGCTCTCGTTTATGTCGGGCGGGAGAACTTTGACGTTGTGCTTAGAACATTCGTTAATGTATTCCGCAGTCTTGTCAAGACTTTTGCTCAGAACGCTTGTGAGCAGCGCTGACATATATTCGGCGAAATATCTGCATTTCAGATATGCCGTTCTGTACGTAAGGAACGCGTACGACGCGGCGTGGGATTTATTGTAGGTATAACCGGAAAACGACTGCATTTTAGAGAAAAGCTCGTCAGCGTCTTCGGCTTTCATGCCGAGCCTTACGGCGCCGGGGACCGTTATCTTACCGTTTTCCTCCTCGCCGTATATGAAAATCTCGCGCTGCTGCTTCATTTTTGCCGCGTCGGATTTTTTCATAAGCCGGCGCACGACGTCGGCGCGGCCGAATGAATATCCGGCGACGGAACGGAATATCTGAAGCACCTGCTCCTGATAAACTATAACGCCGTACGTAACGTCAAGTATCGGTTTCAGAAGCTCTGACACGTAGGATATTTTTGACGTGTCGTGCCTGTTTTCTATAAACACCGGTATGTTCTTCATCGGACCCGGACGGTATAATGCTATAACCGCAATGATATCGTCAAAACAGCTCGGTTTGAGCTGCATCAGTACTCTGCGCATACCCTCTTTTTCAAGCTGGAAAACGCCGCCGGTGTCGCCCGAACATATAAGCTCAAACGTTTTTTCATCATCGAGCGGAGCCCTTGAAATATCGAAATCCGGCTCGTATTCGCGTATCTGCTTTTCCGTTTCCGCGATGATCGACAGATAGCTTATACCGAGTATATCGAATTTAACAAGCCCGACCTTTTCGGACATATCCTTGTCGTACTGCGTTATCGTTATATCGCCGGATACGGCAAGCGGAACGTATTCCCATACCGGTTTCTCAGTGATTATAACGCCCGCGGCGTGCGTCGCCGCGTTTCTCGGCATACCCTCAACGGACATTGAATTGTCAAGCAGAAGGCGCACTTTGGGCTCGTTGTCGTAACGCGCTTTCAATTCGGCGCCCTCCGCGGATCTCAGCGCGTCGGCAACGGAAACTACCTTCAGAAATCCCTCTTCCGCCTCGCCGTCGTCGTCGGAGACGACCTGCTTTATGCGCCTCGGTATCAGCTTTGCTACGCTGTCTACCTCGGAAACGGACATACCCATGGCTCTTCCGACGTCTCGCACAGCGGCGCGTGCGGCGAGAGTGCCGAACGTGATTATCTGGCTTACTCTCTCCCTGCCGTATTTTTCGGTTATATATTCGATCACCCTGTATCTGTCCGTATCGGAAAAGTCAACGTCAAAATCGGGCATACCCTTTCTTTCGGGATTCAAAAATCTCTCAAACATAAGATCGTATCTTATGGAATCAACGTCGGTGATACCTATAAGGAACGCCACTATACTGCCCGCGCCGGAGCCTCTGCCGGGTCCCGTGGTTATGCCGTGCGTTTTTGCGTAACCTACGTAATCGCATACTATGAGATAGTATTCATTGAAACCCATTCTGTCTATAATCGACAGCTCGTATTCAATGCGTTCTATATAGTCTTTTTCAGTAAATTTATCGGTATATTCAAGCGTTTTGTCTTCAACTCTGCGTTTCAGTCCCGCGTACGCGAGCTCCCTCAGATACTCTTTCGGCGTTTTGCCGCAGGGCGGCGTATAACGCGGCAGATGAAGCGTATTGAAATCAAATTCAAACGTGCACATATCCGCGATTTTCTGCGTGTTGGACAGAGCCTCGGAATTCTTGCCGAATATTCTCTGCATTTCCGCTTCCGATTTCAGATAGAATTCGTCTGTTTCAAAACCTATGGGCCTGCCGTCGCTTATTACGTTTTTGGTCTGTATGCATAAAAGCAGCGCCTGCATATCCGCGTCGCGCTTTGAAATATAATGCGCGTCGTTTGTGGCTGCGGTCGGTATGCCGGTTTCCTCTGACATCTGCAAAAGCGCCTTTAAAACGGTTTCTTCTTCCTCCGTGCCGTGATCCTGGAGCTCAAGATAAAAACAGTCCGGTTCAAAGAGCTTTTTCATCATAAGCGCGTATTCTTTTGCGCGGGAATAGTTTCCGTTCAGTATCATCTGAGGAATATATCCGGCGATACAACCGGATAAACAGATAAGTCCCTTGCTGTGAGTTGACAAAAGCTCCAGATCTATCCTCGGCTTTACGTAAAAGCCCTCCGTAAATCCTTTTGATACAAGATAAATAAGGTTTTTATATCCCGTTTCGTTTCTGCAAAGCAGTATCAGATGGTTATAAGCGTTGTCGCGCTTTTTGTCAAACCTCGTCTCCGGAGCGACGTATACTTCGCATCCGATTATGGCTTTTATACCCTCCTCCCTGCAGGCGTCATAAAACTCCGCGGCGCCGAACATTACGCCGTGGTCGGTTATTGCAGCGGAATTCTGTCCCAGCGCTTTTACCGCTTTCGGGATATCCTTTATGCGGCAGGCGCCGTCAAGCAGGCTGTATTCGCTGTGAACGTGCAGGTGTACGAAGCTCAATCCGTTTTACCTCGTTTTATCTTTTCGTATATTTCGATTATTTTTTTAAGTCTGTGATTAAGACCCGATTTCGTAATTTTCGGGTTTGTCATACCGGCAAGCTCGGACAATGAAGCCTGAGGATTGGAGAGCCTCAGCTCCGCCGTTTTCTGAAGATCCTCGGGCAGCTTGTCCGCAACACCGTTGTCGTATATATACTGTATTGCCGTCATTACTTCGTTTGCGGCGTTTACCGTTTTCTTTATATTTGCGGTATCGCAGTTTGTTGCGCGGTTTGCAAGACCCCTGTTTTCTCTTATTATCGCTTCGTTTATGTAGTCGAAGCCGGCGGTCGTCGCGCCGATATAAGCGAGAAAATCTGCAATATCGTCGCATTTTTTCAAATAAATCACGTTATTGGATCCGCGTACCGTGATCTTCGGATATATTCCCGTTTCCTCGCAAAGCTCCTTTGTGTCGGAAGCAAGATTTTTATACGGTGTTGAAAGCTCAAGATGGAACGAACTGTCGGGACGGCTCACGGTTCCAGACGCTATAAACGCGCCGCGAAGAAAATACGAGCCGCATTTACCGCATCTGTCGTTGAAAATGTTTTTGTTCACGCGGTAAAGCGAGAGGCTGTCTTTTTTGAAATCAGCACCCATCTTCATAATTTCACGTCTGTCAGATACGGTTATCTTATAGCTGTTTACCGCACCGGTTTTTTCATTATCCTCCCGGCTCGTCTTCTTTTCGGAAACGTAGAGATTTCCTTTTATACCGTAAATGTCGGATAAAAGCGATAAAACGGCGTCCGCGGCGGGTTTTATTTCCGTGATGTATTTGATTTTTTCCCGGCTGAAAATGCTTGAATACGTCAGAAATCCCATAAGAAGCGATTTTTTACAGCAAAGTTTTGCCGGAAGCTCTTCCAAAAGCGCCTCTTTTGTGTCACTTGAAAAAGACATCAGTCCATCACCCTTATTTCCGTTTCAATTTCAACGCCTTCGCGTTCTTTGACGACGCTTTTGATATGCTCTATAAGATCAATAACGTCTTTTGCCGTCGCGCCGCCTTTGTTGATAATGAAGCCGGCGTGCTTTTCCGAGACCTGAGCGCCGCCTACCGTATATCCCTTAAGCCCCGCCTGCTCTATCATCTGTCCCGTATATCTGCCGGGATAACGTTTAAAAACAGATCCGGCGCTCGGATAGTTGAGCGGCTGTTTGCTTTTGCGTCTGTCGATATAATCGTCCATCAGCGCTTTTATTTCGCTTTTATCGGCGGGTTTGAGAGTATATTCCGCGGAAAGAATGATATAATCGGAGCTCTCAAAAACGCTGTGACGGTATCCGAAATCACATTCCGCGTTACTTAATTCAACGATTTTACGCCCGGTTTTTGAATACGCTCTGACTTTTGTTATAACGTCTTTTGTTTCTCCGCCGTAAGCTCCGGCGTTCATGAACACGGCTCCGCCGACTGAACCGGGTATTCCGTATGCAAATTCAAGTCCCGTCAAACCGTTTTTATATGCGGTCTTACAGACTGTGGCAAGCTGTGCGCCGCAGTCTGCGGATATCACGTTATCGTTACAGTTTACTCCGTTGAGCTTCTGTGTGAGTATTACGGCGCCTTTACAGCCGCGATCGGATATAAGCACGTTTGAGCCGCAGCCGAGCACGGAATAACTTATATTCGCGTCACGGCAGAATTCAGCCGTGCACAAAAGCTCTTTTTCATTCTTCGGATATATGGCAAAGCATTCTCCGCCGATTTTAAATGACGTGAATTCCGACGCTTTTTTATTCTCGTTATATTCTATCTCATTATTGATCAGGTATTCTTTGAGTCTTTCCATATTTTCTCCCAAAAAAGCCGTATTTATATATATAATACTACAAATATGTGCCGAATTCAATAGGTTTTGTTAAAAATTTAAGTTGAATGCTCTGCATATTTATTCAGCAGCTTCGTTATAATGCACAAACGTTTTGTTTTACATTCGCAAAACGCAAACAATGAAGGTAAAAACAGCGGCGCACGCGGTCACGTACGCCGTATCGCGCTCAGAGCAATATGCAGATCATACCGCTTGAGCCCTCGTTTATGACCCTTTCCAAGGTCTCCGCAAACTTTGCTTTCGACGCGTCGGAGAGGTGATTTGTCTTCTCCGCCAGCCCCTCGTCCGCAAGCTCCTTCAGCGTCTTTCCGAACATATTCGTGTTCCAGAGATTCTCCGGATTCTCGTCAAATTCGTTCGTCAGATACTTCACCACGTCGTTTGACTGCTGCTCCGTGCCGACTACGGGATTTATCTCCGTGACGACGTCCACGCCTATCATATGCGTGGTATGCGCCGCTACCTTGAGTCTTACGCCGTAACCTCCCGGTTGCCTGAC
>CACZOH010000149.1 GCA_902782785.1 uncultured Ruminococcus sp.
ATGAATTATTGAAAAAGATCAAACCGCCAAAGCTTTGACTTTGACGGTTTTCTTTATTTATCATATTTTTCAACGGCGAAAATAAACGGACTTGTCGGCGAGTTAATCATCTTATACTGAATGACGGAATAATACGCTTTATCATACGACGACAGAAGCGAGTATAATTCCCTGCCCTCTTTTTCACCCTCGGCGTGGCCGGGGTAGACGGATATTACGAGAACGCCGCCTTTTTCCATCAGCTCTATACCGTCGGTCACCGCTTTGAGGGTGCTTTCCGTGAGTGTGGTGACGGATTTATCTCCGCCCGGACGGTAGCCCAAATTGAACATTCCGCATTTGAAATGCGAAACGTACTTTGCAATATTCGCGTGGCTGTCGAGTATAAGCTCGGCGTTTTCATATCCTTTTTCCGACAGAAGGTTTCTTGTGTTTTCAAGCGCTTCCTTCTGGATATCAAACGCGTAAACCTTGCCTTTCGGCACGAGCGAGCAGAGATACGCAGTATCGTGACCGTTGCCGGCAGTAAAATCCACGAGCGTATCGTCAGCTTTGATTTTTCCGTCAAGAAACGATTTTGCGGCGTCAAGAAGCTGCATCATTCCTCTCCCTTATCGTTCGCACAAGCGACGTTTATATAACGGCTGTAAACGCCGGGAAAAGAATCCGGTATCTCGACCGCCCCCGCGTACGTTTCGTAAAAATGCTTTGCGGAGCCCGCCGCCCAGCCGATTATCGCGTATCCGTACCCGTACTCACGCATTGATAAAAGACACTTTATCATAAGCGCGCGCCCGACGCCCATTCTTCTGTATTCCGCGTCGACGCCGGTGGGACCGAAAAAGCCGCGCGCAGTCGCGTCGTACGCCGCAAAGCCTATTACTTTTTTGTTCGTCACGGCGGCGAAAACGGATACGGGCGTGTTGTAAAAGCCGGCCTCGCACTCACTTCTCCAGCCTTTGCTGAATTTCTCCTCGATAAAATCAAGTACCTTGAATTTATCCGGGGAAAGGACCCTTACTATGTGAATATCCTTTTTTTCAAGCTCATCTATCAGCTCGGGACAATCCTTTATATCGTACAGTTTAACAAGCAGATCTGCCATTTTTACCTCTTTTCGGGGCTGCCGATAACGACAGCCCCGATTTTTTTATTTTTTATTCTTCGAGCTCGACACCCGCAGGCAATACTATCTCCGATTTTACCGAGCCGTCGTCAAGTCTGTAATGAGCCGCTTCAATTTTGCCGTAAGGCGTGGGATACGTACCCTTTACAAACGTAAGTCCGCAAAGATGAGGTTGTATTTTCACCTTTTTGAATCCCGGCTCGGTGACCTGTACGCCCAGAACGTATCTTGAAAGCCACGGGCACGGACCGGAAGCCCAGCCGTGACAGAGGCTGTGACGGAATTTTACATAACAGTAAGCGCCGTAATCGCCGTGGATATCTATCTTGCCCTCGGGAACGACCTCGTCAATCGGCGCGGCATTTTCAAGCCAGTCGAGATTGAAGTCCTCCCAGAACGTGGTCGCGCCCATATCGAGCATACCGCCCCAGTATTCCTTCATATCGCGTAATGCTCCGTCGTAATCGCCGGCGAGCGATTTTGCGGCGAGCGTATAATAACCGAAGAACGTTGAGTATCCGTGCGCACCGTTCGGTTTAAGAAGCTTTTCGTTTATCTTCACGGGGTCGGACAGACCGGAAAGCGACAAAAGCGACGCCGCCTGCTTTGAACCGTTGCAGTCAGGCTCGGATCTCTTTAACTTCTCCGACGTTTCCGCGCAGAGCTTTGCCGTCTCCTCATCTTCAAGCTCCGCCATAAGGAACGCGCCCGCGTCAAAGGCAAGCTTTAAAAGTCCCTGCAAACCCGCATGCTTTGCAGTCTCGTCAGCATCGTTCGGCCAGTCGAGGAACCTTCTGCCGGGCAGATTTTCCTGTCCGTCTTCACCTACGTATTTTGAAAGCTCGGTCAGAAGCGCTTTCATATATTCGTGCTGTTCCGAAAGATATTCCACATCCGCCGTATGCATATACCACTCGTAATGGATCAGGAGCCACCAGATAGAGTAAGCGGTGATCCCGTTCATCCACGTACCGATAGGAGTCTGGTCTCTTACGTGATCGAGCGACTTCGGGACCACGTCGTTATATCCAAACGCAGCAAGTATCGTCATGACCTCCGTATGCATATCGCCGATCCATACGAGTCTGTCGCGCTTTATGCCGTCCCAGAGATATTCCTGCATATTCAGATGCGCCGTGTACGCCGCAGTCTCCCAGATCTTGTTTACTCTCGTATCATTGCATTCAAACGATCCGATATAATCGAGATCTCTGTAATGGAACACGCCCTGAAGCGCTTTTATTGTAACCGCCGCGTTTTTGTCGAGAAGCTCGACGTATAAAAATCTGTAACCGGATTCATTTGTTTCGTTTGCCGAGAAAAAGCCGACGTTTAAAATCCTGTCGCGGTTTGCGTGGTCGTTCGTCGTGTTTTTCTCGCCTAAAGGCGTTAACGCCTCCATAACGCTCTCACCCGTGCGGACAAGCAGATTTACGCGTCCGTTTGGACCTTCCGCGCTTATTACCATAATGCGCGACGAGCCGCTGAATTCTATACCGTAGTCAACGAGAACGGCGGCGTTCTCACCGTCTTCACCGTTTTTAAGACGGCACGAAACGGGCTCGCTTAACGCTACCTGATTGTCCTTTTCGATTAAAAGCGTTTCGGCGCCTGTAACGCTGCCTTTTGTTAAAACCACTCTTTTAGGCGTCAGGTATCTGCGTGTTCTCGGGTCCGTTACGTCGGACTGCAGAGCCGTGAATTTGTCAGTTAATCTTGCCATAATATCATCCTTTCAGTTTGATTATTATGATTTTATCATAATACGCACCAAAAGTTAATATAAAACATTTGACAAATAATAGAATAAGTTGTAAAATGTGTAAAACGGAGGTCATCTGATGGAGAGTATTTTCATTTTTTCAACCGAACCGCTTTTTTCAAAAATGCTTTTATACGAGCTTGAAGACAGATACGACGTGACCGTCTGCGGCTCACATAACAAAAGCGCTGACGGCGCTGACCTTATTATTTTTGACGCGGACGACGACGCGCTTTTCCCGCACGTCAGAAGAACG
This sequence comes from uncultured Ruminococcus sp., assembly GCA_902782785.1. Lineage (GTDB taxonomy): Bacteria > Bacillota > Clostridia > Oscillospirales > CAG-272 > UBA1248. The sequence continues at coordinate 3,145 of CACZOH010000149.1, forward strand.
GCCCTTTTAGCCTACGGCTTAAAGGAACGCGAGCATTACGGTCTTTCGGAAAAGACCGTTTTCTTCCATCGCCCTTTTTCCGTATCCGAATTCAAAGCGGAAATAGAACGGATGTTATCGTCGGACGGAGATGAAAAGCCGGAAAGCATAAGGTTTTCATACAAGAACGTCTACGTCAATAACGAGAAAATAAACCTTACTGAAACCGAATACGCGGTTTTATCATATCTTTACGGACGCAGAGGCGAGGTCGTGACGCGTGAAGAGCTGAAACGCGTAATAAACAAAAATAAAGAAAACGCCGCCGCATCAAACTGCGCCGACGTTTACATCAGCTTTTTAAGAAATAAGATAGAGAAGCCGTACGGCAGACGGTTTATAAAGACCGTCCGCGGCAAAGGCTACTGTCTTATCTGAGTCCGCATCTGAATATGAGAACGCACCAGCCGTTTTCTTCCTCTTCCGAGATGAAAACGAAGGGCGTTTTTTTCATCGCCTCAAGTACCTCTTCCCTGCGCTCGGTCAGTATGCCGGAGGCTATGAAAACAGTGCCGTCGTGACTGAATTTCCGAAGATCCTTTGACATACGTATGATTATATCAGCCACTATATTCGCGCAGATCAGATCGTATTCTTTGCATTCAACGCCGGACAACAGATCCGATACGCCGACCTTGATATTGCCGCATTTATTAATCTCCGCGTTCTCGCGGGCTATTCTGACGGCGGTCGGGTCTATATCGTACGCGTTGACCGACGACGCGCCGAGAAGCGACGCGGCGATGGAAAGAATACCGCTTCCCGTACCGACGTCAAGAACGGTACAGCCGGGTTTTATGTACTTTTCTATCTGTGTCATAACAAGACGCGTTGTTTCGTGAGTACCGGCGCCGAAAGCCATTCCGGGATCCATTATAAGCGTCAGTTCGTTATCCTTTTTCTCGTATTTCTCCCACGCGGGAACTATAACGACGCGCTCTCCGACCTTTATCGGATGATAGTATTTTTTCCAGGAATTAGCCCAGTCCTCGTCAGAGACGTTTATTATTTTTACGTCGCAATCAAGTTTATCCGCGGCAATTCTTTCTCTTATGAAATACAGCGCTTCCTCAGGATTTCTCTCCTCGGATATGAACACGGATACAGCAGCGTGGGATTTATCCGCCTCTATCAGCGTATCGTCTATCAGATCCGCGTAAACGTCCTTGAACGTCTCGTTTATATCGGAATAATCCTCTATCATAAGCCCGTTGTCTATCATACTCATAACGGCGCTGACGGTATCGAGATCCTTAGTATCACACGTGACCTTTATCTGCGTATAATTCATTATTTCTTATCCTTAAAGATCTTATCAAAGAATTTCTGTCTGCTCTTGAAATTGTTTTTGCCGCAGGATACGGCAAAGTCGCGGAGCATCTGCTTCTGCTTTTCGTTCAAGCCCTTCGGAGTCTCAACGGTCACGGTGAATATCAGATCGCCCTTCTTCGTTGAATTGACGTACTTGATACCCTTGCCCGCAAGTTTGAAGCTCGTGCCGGTCTGCGTTCCCTCGGGGATGCTGTATTTTACGTTGCCTTCAAGGCAGGGAACGTCTATTTCCGCTCCGAGCGCCGCTTCTACGAACGTTATGGGTATCTCACAGAATATATTATATCCGTCGCGCTCGAATATCGCGTGCTGTTTGACCGATACTTCTATAATAAGGTCGCCCGTAGGTCCGCCGTTCGTGCTTACGTTGCCCTGTCCTCTTACGGTGAGCTGCTGTCCCTCGTCTATACCCGCGGGAATATTGACCTCAAGCTTCTTGTTTATGCGGATAAAGCCTTTGCCTTTGCAGTTCGGGCAGGGATTGGGTATCGTTTTTCCGCGTCCGCCGCAGTCGGGGCACGCGGTCTGCTGCTGCATCATACCGAACATGGTGCGCTGCGACGTGGTTATGGTACCGCGACCGCCGCATTTGCTGCACGTTACGGGAGAGGTTCCCTTTGCGGCTCCGCTTCCGTCGCAGTCCGGGCACTTTTCTATACGCGGAAACGTCAGTTCCTTTTTGCATCCGAACGCGGCTTCCTCAAACGTTAAGTAAATGCGCTGATACACGCTTTTGCCCGCGGTCTGTCTCTGCCCTCCGCTTCTCGTACTGCCGAATCCGCCTCCGAAAAAGTCGCCGAAAATACTGCCGAGGTCAAAATCAAAGCCGTTTCCGCTGTACTGATACGCGCCGCCTCCGCCGAACGACTGATCGAAGCCCGCGTGACCGTACTGGTCATATCTCGCGCGCTTATCGGGGTCGGACAGTACTTCGTACGCCTCGTTCACTTCCTTGAATTTTTTCTCGGCTTCCTGATCGCCGGGGTTCATATCGGGATGATATTTTTTAGCAAGATTCCTGTATGCGCGCTTGATCTCATCGTCGGACGCGCCCTTGCTTATTCCAAGCACCTCGTAATAATCTCTTTTATCCGCCATTTGGTTTTATCTCCGTAATATCGTTTGCCGGGCAGCCGTTTTTACGCCTGCCCGGTACGAATTCATGATATTATTTATTATTCACCGGTTTTGTCGGTGAATTCCGCATCGAACGATCCATCGGAATTCTGTCCGTTCGCACCGCCGGAAGCGCCGGCGCCGGGGTTAGGTCCCGAGTTGTTCTGAGAACCGGTCTGCTGGTACGCCTTCTCAGCTACCTTGCCGAATACCTTCTGCAGGGATTCTATACCGTTCTTCATTCCGTCGTTATCGTTGTTTGCCACGGCCTTCTTAAGATTTTCGATCTCCGCCTTGACCTCGGTCTTTTCGGATTCGGAAACCTTGTCGCCCAAATCCTCAAGCGATTTTTCGCACTGAGCCACAAGGCTGTCTGCATGGTTCTTAAGATCGACCGCTTCCTTGAATTTCTTGTCTTCCTCCGCGTATTTCTCAGCGTCGCGGACCGCTTTGTCTATATCTTCCTTGCTCATATTGCTTGAGGAAGTTATGGTTATATGCTGTTCCTTGCCCGTTCCGAGATCTTTTGCGGAAACGTTTACTATGCCGTTCGCGTCTATATCGAATGTGACCTCGATCTGCGGTACGCCTCTCGGCGCAGCGGGGATGCCGTCAAGGTTGAAGTTGCCGAGCGTGGTGTTGTCCGCGGCTCTCTGTCTTTCACCCTGTAAGACGTGTATCTGAACGGACGACTGATAATCTGACGCTGTTGAGAATACCTGGCTCTTCTTTACCGGTATCGTGGTGTTTCTGTCGATTATTCTCGTGCATACTCCGCCGAGCGTCTCGATACCGAGCGACAGAGGCGTTACGTCGAGCAGGAGCAGGTCTTTTACGTCGCCGCCGAGAACGCCGCCCTGGATAGCCGCGCCTATTGCAACGCATTCATC
>CACZOH010000150.1 GCA_902782785.1 uncultured Ruminococcus sp.
GATGGCTGAGTTGGTCTAAGGCGCACGACTGGAAATCGTGTAAGCGCTAATACCGCTTCCAGGGTTCGAATCCCTGTCTTTCCGCCATAAGAAAAGGTGCCTTTACGGCACCTTTTCTTACTGCGTCAACTTCATAACAGGGATTCGAAGCAGTGAAAAAAAAACGTTCCGGGGGAACGTTTTTGAACGGTGACTGTTGACGAGCCTTGCGCCGCCGGGGGCGGAAGAAGCAAGGTGAGGAAAGCGCAGCGGTCGAAAGAAATCAAGCACAGCTGCGACAGCAGCGCGAAGATTTCTTCGGGTACCGCAAGCGGTTTTTTGCAAGTCACACACGAACCCATCAGCACTAATGAATTGCAAAATTCGAGAAGAATCCCTGTCTTTCCGCACTCCACCCCCGGTTGATATTTCCTCATTCAACCGCCGGTTCGTTGATTTTTGCATCAAACCGAGTATAATATAGCTCGAAGGAGGTAAAAAGCTATGGATCAGATCAAAATCGGAAAATTCATATCAGAAAGGCGCAAAAGCCAAAACATGACACAATTGCAGCTTGCGGAAAAGCTCGGCATCACAGACCGCGCGGTATCAAAATGGGAAACGGGCAGATCACTGCCGGACGCGTCGATCATGCTAAAGTTATGCTCGATTCTTAAGATCACGGTAAATGATTTACTTAACGGGGAGGCGGTTTCAATGGAAAAATACAACGAAACAACGGAAAAAAACTTGATCGAGATGGTAAAACAAAAAGAAGAGGCGGACAAAAGACTGCTTTCGACGGAGATCGTCATCGGCGTGACTTCCACGGCGTTTTTGTTTGCAATGCTTGCCGTCGGCATAGTGTTCATGAAATCAGAGAAGCCGATATGGACTTTCATTGTGCCTGTCGCGATCGGATTTATACAATTCATTATTTGTATGTCGTTTGCGCTCCGTATCGAGCAGAAAGCGGGATATTATGAATGCGCGAAATGCGGACACAGATACGTCCCGTCATACAAAGCCGTAAATCTTGCGATGCACATGGGCAGAACACGTTATATGAAATGCCCCGAATGCGGTCAAAGATCCTGGCAGAAAAAAGTCATCACAAAATAAATCATACGCTCCTTAAAAACACGCTCCGGCGTATTTTTTTGCTTGCGTCAAATATTGAAATATTCATATTTGATAAGTATAATAAGAGCTGATCGAAACTGATACAGTAAGGTGTAAATTTTGAAAATCGAAAATAATATCATAAAGTATTATCTTAAAAACGTATATTTCATAACGGGCACAGCGTACGCCGGCAAATCCACGACCGTCAAAATGTTAGCCGACCGCTACGATATGATATTCTGCGGTGAAAACTATCACAGCAAAGTTTCAGATACCGTCGCCACGGCAGAAGCACAGCCGAACATCTCCTATATAAATCGGCTTGAAGACTGGAAGGATTTTGTGACACGCACGCCGGAAGAATACGAGCGGTGGATATTCGACACCGGAAAAGAAGCGGCGGAGTTTGAAGTCGCGGAGCTTATAGCGATATCACAGAACAAAAAAGTGATAGTTGATACAAATATCCCGCTTGACCTGTTAAAAGAGATATCGGACTTCGATCACGTCGCGGTCATGCTGTGCCCGCAGTCGATGAGCGTCGAACGCTTTTTTGACAGAAACGATCCCGAGAAAAGGTTTTTGCTTGACGTGATAAACAGCTGCGACGATCCCGACGCGGTAATGGAAAACTATAAAAAAGGACTGTCACTCATAAACAGTCAAAAGCATTACGACGAGATGAAAAACAGCGGATTTTTTACAGTCGTAAGAGAGGATAACGGAACAGATACAAGAGAAAAGGTTTGCGACAAGATCGCAAAGCATTTTAAACTGATATAAGGTTTTATCAAAAATTCGGATTTTCACCGTACGGAAATGAAAAACTGCCGAAATCCGTAGGCGCCGTCGGTAGATAATTACGGTTGTATTTCGCTTAAAGGCGAGCTGACGGTATATGACAATTAAACAGATCACGATACGGCGGCAGGGTGTTACCTGCCGCTTTTTTGTATAAATATAAAAACGCGTCGGTTGAAAAATTCATAAATAAACTGTATTATATAATGTAGAAAAAAACGGAGTTTTGATGATATGATACTTACCTATAAAAATGAGCCGCTTGAGATACCGAACGGTACGAGATATCTCGATATAGCTTTAAAGGTACAGTCGGAATACGACGCGCCGATTATCCTTGCAAAGCTCGGGCAGACGCTCGTGGAACTGAACAAAGTGATACCGGATGAAGCGGCGCTTCAGCGCAGCGGCTGGCAGAGACCGGATTTATCCTTTATCACAACGCGTGACCGCGACGGGCACAAAACGTACGAACGCGGCGCGACGATGATGTTTTTGCGCGCGATGACGCACGTTTTCGGCAAATCGATAAAGCTTTTAAAGCTTGAATACGCCGTCGGCGAATCATTGTATTTCTCAATTAAATTCAAGGACGGAACTTCTTCCGAATCCATAACGGACGAAAAGCTTGCGGAAGTCAAGGAAACGATGCAGCGTTACGTACAGGAAGACGAAAAATTCATAAAGACCAAAATACCTACGACAGAAGCGCTTGAAATATTCCGCCGCTTCGGAATGAAGGACAAGGAAAGACTTTTCAACTATCGCCGCACGTCGCTGACAAATATTTACCGCCTCGGGAACTACTACGATTATTATTACGGCTTTATGCCTCCGTCAACGGGATACGTCAATATATTCGATATTTTCAAGACAGACGACGGCATATTCCTTACTCTGCCGTATCATAACCGCCCGACGGAGCAGGGTTTGAAGGATATCCCCGCAAAGCTGTTTGCAACGATGCATCAGACCACGGTCTACGGTGAGGATATAGGAGTACCGACCGTCGCGGCGCTGAATGACGCCATTACGCGCGGAGAAGGAAGAAATATCATTTTAGCCTCTGAAGCGCATCAGGAGCATATGATCGGGCAGATCGTCAAAAACATCAGGGACGAGAACAGACGCATAGTTATGATCGCCGGACCTTCCTCATCGGGAAAGACCTCTTTTTCCCACCGTCTGGCAATACAGCTGAAGAATATGGGGCTTACGGCTCACCCGATTGCTTGCGACAACTATTACGTTGAGCGTTCCCGCAATCCGAAGGATGAAAACGGCGAATACGACTTTGAATGTCTTGAGGCGCTTGACATTGAGCTTTTCAACAAGCAGATGACCTCCCTTTTAAAAGGCGAAACGGTGGAGCTGCCTACGTTCAATTTCAAAAAAGGCATGCCGGAGTATAACGGAAACTATCTTAAAATTGATAAAAATGAAGTGCTTGTCATAGAGGGCATACACTGCTTGAACGACAAACTATCGTACGCCATATCTAAGGACGACAAATATAAGATCTATATAAGCGCTGTAACTTCTCTCAACATAGACGAGCATAACAGGATACCTACGACTGACAACCGGGAGATTCGCAGAATGGTACGCGATGCGAGAACGCGCGGATTTTCGGCAAAAGATACGATCTCACGCTGGCAGTCCGTCCGTCATGGCGAGAAAAAGCACATTTTCCCGTATCAAGAGGATGCGGATATTATGTTCAATTCAGCCTCGATATATGAGCTTGCAGTTCTTAAAACGTTTGCGGAGCCGCTTCTGTTTGCGATACCGCCGGACGCGCCTGAATATTCCGAAGCAAGACGCCTTTTGAAATTCCTTGAGTATTTCTTAGGTCTTTCGTGCGAGGACGTGCCGAACAACAGCCTTATAAGAGAATTCATAGGCGGAAGCGTATTTCCCGTAGGATGATTATTCATTATTGATTATAAAGCAAAAAAAAGGACGATGAATTTATGCTGCAGTTAAAAAACGTCGGCTTCACCGTAGAAGTTGACGGAAAAGAAAAAAACATAATAAAAAACGTAGACCTGACAGTCGACGATAACAAGCTCGTTGTTATTACGGGACCGAACGGCGGCGGCAAATCAACGCTTGCAAAACTGATAGCGGGAATTGAAAAAGCCACGTCGGGAAAGATACTGTATAACGGCGTTGATATTACGGATATGAGTGTTACGGATCGCGCGCGCCTCGGAATAGGCTTTGCGTTCCAGCAGCCCGTCAGATTCAAAGGCATAACCGTGCTCGATCTGCTGCGGATCGCATCGGGGAAGCGCATTTCCATTAAAGAGGCGTGTGAATATCTCTCTTCCGTCGGTCTTTGCGCGAGGGACTATATAAACCGCGAGGTGAACTCAAGTCTTTCCGGCGGTGAATTGAAGCGTATCGAAATAGCTACGGTCATAGCAAGAGGGACATCGTTATCGCTTTTCGACGAACCGGAAGCGGGAATAGATCTGTGGAGCTTCAAGAACCTCATAGAAGTGTTCCGCCGTATGAGAGAGCAGATAAAAGACAGCTCGATAATCATTATATCCCATCAGGAAAGAATACTTGACATAGCGGATGAAATAATCGTATTGAAAGACGGAGAAGTGGACAAAAAAGGAAGCAAAGAAATGATTCTCCCGTCGCTTATCGGCACTTCGTCCGCCATAACAGACTGTAAAATGGGCGCTTTGAAAGGAGGAGAGACGGAATGATCCAGCTTGACGAA
>CACZOH010000151.1 GCA_902782785.1 uncultured Ruminococcus sp.
AACATTTCAAGCAGGTCTTCCACCGTAAGTCTCTGTTTTTCCTCTCCGCGCACGTCGACAATTATTTTGCCCTCGTGCATCATTATGAGGCGGTTGCCGTGCGATATGGCGTCGCGCATATTGTGCGTGATCATAAGCGTCGTGAGACCGTGCTCTTTGATTATGCGTTCCGTTATGTCGAGCACCGTCGCTGCTGTTTTCGGGTCGAGCGCCGCCGTATGCTCGTCAAGCAGAAGCAGCTTCGGCTCGCGCATCGCCGCCATAAGAAGCGTGAGCGCCTGTCTCTGACCGCCGGAAAGCGTTCCGACCTTTACGGAAAGTCTGTCTTCGAGCCCGAGCCCGAGCTCGGAGAGCATCTCGCGGTACTGCGCTCTTTCCGCTTTCCTTATGCCGGGTGCGAGCGTTTTGCGCTTTCCGCGCCGCGCGGCGAGCGCCAGATTCTCTTCTATCTGCATATCCGCAGCCGTACCCATCATCGGGTCCTGGAAAACTCTGCCTAAGTATTTTGCTCGCTTGTATTCGGGCAGACCGGTTATGTCCACGCCGTCGAGTATGACGGAGCCGCTGTCAACGCGCCAGACGCCGGCTATTGCGTTCAGCATCGTGCTTTTGCCCGCGCCGTTGCCGCCTATGACCGTCACGAAATCGCCCTTTCCGAGCGTCAGATCGAGACCGTTCAGCGCGACCTTTTCGTTTACCGTGCCGGCGTTGAATTTTTTGACTATACCGCAGAGTCTGAGCATTTCAGCGTTATCCATTTGACGCGCCTCCTTTGCCGAACCGTCCGCTCATCTGTTTTTTGATGTACGGAACGCCCAGGAATATTGCGACCAGCAGAGCCGAAAGCATCTTCAGAAGGTCCGTGTCAAGCTTGAAGAATACGACTGTCTGATATACTATCCAGTATATCACGGAGCCGACGAAAACGCCCGCGAGCTTGACGGCGAAGTTTTTGCCTATGCGGCGTATCACCGCCTCGCCGATTATTACCGACGCAAGACCGGTGACTATCGCGCCGCGTCCCATGTTTATGTCGGAAAAGCCCTGATACTGGCAGAGTATCGCGCCCGCAAGAGCGACTATTCCGTTTGATAAGGCGAGACCGATCAGCTTTGTAAGCTTGGTGTTTATGCCCTGCGCGCGGCTCATCGCTCCGTTGCTTCCCGTCGCGCGTATCGTACAGCCTATCTCCGTTCCGAAGAACAGATAAAGGACCGCTATAATCACGACCGCCGTCACGCCGAGGAAAAGGAGCGCCATCGGCACGTTCATCTGCGTAAGCAGGACGCTGTAGGTCCTTGACGGGACCGCCACGTTCGCGCCTCCCATGATCTTGAGGTTTATCGACCACAGCATGAGCTGGGTCAGGATGCCGGCGAGTATCGCGGGTATGCCCAGAACGGTGTGGAAAAACCACGTCACGCATCCGGCCGCTATTCCCGCCAGCGTCGCTATAAGCAGCGCGAGCCATACGTTCACGCCGGATACGACGAGGACGGCGCAGACCGCCGCGCCCGTGCATACGGTACCGTCGACCGTAAGGTCGGCGATATCGAGTATCCGGAACGTTATGTAAACGCCTATCGCCATGATGCCCCAGATCAAGCCCTGGGATATGGCTGACGGCATGCTTGCGATGAAATTACCCATGTCAAAAAGTATCCTTTCAGACGTCGTTTGGACTTTTGATCATTTTATCTCCGTGTAACCGGACGGGATGGTGACCCCGAGTTCGTCCGATATGGTCTTGTTGTATTTTTTTGTCGTGGGAGCGTAAGCGATAGCCATTTTTTCTATCTTTTCCTCGCCCTTGAGGATCTTTGCCGCCATTTCACCGGTCTTGTAGCCAAGATCATAATAGCTTATCGAAAGCGTGGCGACGCCGCATTTGGAGCAGATGCCCTCCTCGCCCGCTATCGCCGGCTTCTTTGCGTTTCTCAGAATGCTGCCGATGATCTCGGCGGAAGCCGCGGCGGTATTGTCGGTCGGTATGTATATAACGTCGGATTCAGCCGCTGCAGTGGTGGTGACGGCGGAAACGTCGTTGCTGTCGCTGAACGAGTAACGCTTGGAGGATACGCCTTTGCCCGCCAGATACTCCTCGACGACCTTGACCTGATACAGGGAGTTCGCCTCGGCGCTGCAGTAAAGCAGACCGACGGTCTTCGTTGCGGGGAACAGGTCGAGTATCATCTGAGCCTGCTCGTCAAGCGGAGCGAGGTCGGACGTGCCGGAGACGTTTGAGCCTACCGTGCCGCTGAAGTTTTCTATGCCGAGCGCGACGCCGTATTCGGTAACGGACGTTCCGAGTATCGGTATCGTCTGCGTGGCGTTGTAAGCCGCCTGAAGTGCCGGAGTGGCGTTGGCCATTATAAGGTCGACTTTATTTGCAACAAAGCCGTTTACTATAGTTGTGCAGTTCGCCGTGTCGCCGGACGCGTTCTGATAATCGAACGTTACGTTATCGGCGCCGAGCTTGTCGGTCAGGGCTTTTTTGAAGCCTTCGGTCGCGGCGTCAAGCGCCTCGTGCTGTACTATCTGGACTATACCCACGCTGTATTTTTTCGCTCCGCTGCCGGCGCATGAGGCGGCGAGGAGACAGAATGATACGCAGAGTATCATTGCAATGACAACAGATAAAGCTTTCTTCATTTTCTTTTTCCTTTCGGTATAAAATTATCCCGCGCGGCGATACCGCGCGGGAAGAAATACGTGATTTACAAAAATCTCTCCCTTTAGGCACCGCAAACCGCATCCGCGTATCTGTAATAATAGCGGACGCTAAATCGATATTCGTATATGTACGCGTATCTGTTCATAACCTGCGTTTCCTTTTGAGATTTTTGTATATTCTATCACACTTATTCGAAAATGTCAACTACTTTTTGAAACTTTTACGGGATTTTCCTGCATTTTGCGGATAAAAAAACGCGGTTTTTTTGTGAAATCAACCTGTTATTTGATTATTTTGATATTTTATCGTGCATAAGAGCGTGAAAATATGCGAAAAGCGGCGTCAGGCGAAGAGACGGGACAAGACGTATATCGGAAAAATAAAACGTATATTTTCAAAATTTTACATTCAAACGCTTGACGAAAACGTGATATGAGTGTATAATCTCTATTGAATATAAAAAAAGGCGGATCTGTAATGGGTTTTGTTGATATAGTGACGGTCCTGGGTGGTGTAGCCCTGTTCCTGTTCGGTATGTCCGTAATGGGTGATTCTCTTAAAAAAGTCGCCGGAAGCAAAATGGAAATGATACTTTACAAGCTCTCCGGCAACACCATAAAGGGGATACTCCTCGGTACGGGCGTGACGGCGGTGATACAGTCGTCCTCCGCGACGTCGGTTATGACGGTCGGCTTCGTCAACTCCGGTATGATGAAGACTAAACAGGCGATAGGCATAATACTCGGCGCCGTTCTCGGAACGAGCGTGACGGGCTGGGTGCTCAGCCTTAACAGCATAGGCGGCGCCTCGGGGATCTCGGATTATTTCAGCACGGCGGTGCTCACGGGCATCGTGGCGCTGACAGGGATCCTGATCCGTATGTTCTCAAAGCGCACGCATACGAAAAACATAGGCGGCATACTTCTCGGCTTTGCGGTCCTGATGTACGGAATGAGCATAATGTCCGACGCCGTGTCTCCGCTTAAAGAGGATCCCGGCTTCATAAATCTGCTCACAAGCTTTTCAAACCCCGCGCTCGGCGTTCTCGTCGGTATCGTCTTCACAAGCGCGATACAGAGCGCGTCGGCGGCGGTCGGTATACTTCAGGCTCTTTCGCTCACGGGCGTCATCCATTTTTACGAGGCGTTCCCGATAATCCTCGGCATCGGCATAGGCGCGTCCGTTCCGGTAATGCTCTCCGCGATAGGCGCGGGCACGAACGGCAAGCGCACGGCGTTCGCATATCTTCTGATAGACGTTCTGGGCGCCATAATCTGCGGCGGTCTGTTCTACGGACTGAACGCGATATTCCATTTTCCGATTATGGATCCCGCAAACGGAATAAGCACGATGAACGTCGTTTCGATAGCTTTGGTAAACACGCTTTACAGACTTGCCACGGTGATCATACTTTCGCCCGCGCTCGGACTGCTTGAAAAAGCCGTCTGCGCGATATTCAAGGACGAAAAGGATACCACAAGCGAGCGCGAGGATATGGACAGGCTTGAGGAGAGGTTTTTGACGCACCCGACGCTTGCCATCAACCAGAGCAGGAACGTCATAGTTTCGATGTCCGAAAAAGCGCTTGACAGCGTGAAATGCGCCGTTTCAGCACGGCGGGACCACAACAAATCCGATCTTAAAAAGGTGTATGAGCTTGAGGCGGTGCTTGACAGATACGAGGACAAGCTCGGTACCTATCTGTATAAGGTGACCACGGCGGATCTGACAAAAGAGCAGTCCAAGGACGTCAGCAAATATCTGCGCGTTCTGTCCGATTTCGAGCGTATATCCGACCACGCGAGGAACATAGGCGAAGCGGTAGAGGAGATAAACGATAAAAAGATCGCTTTCTCCGGCAGCGCGGAGCACGAGCTTTCCGTACTTGAGGACGCGGTATGCGAGATCACGGGCATAACGATAGAGGCGTTTGCAAACGGAGACGTACAGCACGCCATGAAGGTTGACCCGCTCGAGGAGGTCATAAACAACCTTTGCGACTCGCTGAAGGCCGCGCATATAGAGCGTGTGAGCCGCCGCGAATGTACGCTTGAAAACGGCTTTGTCTTCAACGATCTTCTGATCGACTACGAGAGGATAGCGGACCACTGCGCGAACGTCGCGGTTGACGTCATAGAATCCGGCGACGACGAGATACACGGTCACGAATACCACAAGAGCACAGAGTACAAGGATACGGACCTTTACAAGACCTACCTTGCGGGATATCAGAGCAAATATTCGATAGAATGAGAATTAAAAGCGGCTGGCGCGGTATCGCAGCCGCTTTTCCGCGTGACGGGCGGAGCTTTTCACAATAACGCGACGGAATAAACGCGATACAAAAAGGAGGCGCGGAAATGAAGAGAGGGGCGATTATTATACTCCTTTTTGTTTTTGTTTTCGCCGTCTGCGCGCGGGCGGCGTATACGGAGACCGTAACGGAGACGGAAACGGAGACCGTCACGGAGACGGAGGAGCCGACGGAGACTGAGCCCGAAAGAGAAACGGACGGCAGTGAAGAGACAGCCCGCGTTTTTTTGAATATCAACCTTTATCTTTTCTTCGGTGCGTCGGCGCTTCTCGTCGTCTGCACGGTTATTTTCGTCATTTTGAAGGTAAAAAAGAAAAGATCGGCATAAAATAATAAATTCCGGTTAACAATGTACGGTATATTCCGCGTCTTTCAATGCCAAAAATAAACGCATTTACGTTTTTTTTAAAACATTTTGACAAATTGCGCAAAAGTATTGACAATTACGGATTTTTTTGATATTATATAACTTATGGATATTTGTGCGTGCGCGTTTTACTGCGTGCGCGTGCATAGACATAAAAATTTATTATAAGGTGGTATGGTAATGAGCGATGTTGCAAAAAACCTTTCTGCCGCGGACAAAGAGACACAGGCGAATTACGAAAAATTAGCCAACGTCATCGATCTGTACAGCGGTAAGGAAGGCTGTCTCATCCAGGTGCTGCACGCAGCACAGGAGATATTCGGTTATCTCCCGTTTGAAGTTCAGAAGTTCGTTGCGGACAATATGGGCTTCTCTGTATCGTACGTATCAAGCGTATCGAGTTTCTATTCGTTCTTCTCCACAACGCCCAGAACAAAGCATGACGTCAAGGTTTGCCTCGGCACGGCGTGCTACGTTCGCGGCGGCAAGCTTCTTATCGAAAAGCTCCAGGAGCTGCTCGGTATAGGCGTGGGAGAAGCGACGGCGGACAATGTTTTCTCCATTCACGTAACGCGTTGCGTAGGCGCTTGCGGACTTGCTCCCGTCGTGGTCGTTGACGACGACGTGTTCAAGCAGGTAAAGCCCGCAGATATCGCGGGTATCCTTGACCAGTACAGAGGTGAATGATATGCGGGTAAACAATGTTAACGATTTAAAAGCCATTGCCGAAAAGTACAATGCCGAAATAGGCAAATACGAGCATACTATTTACGTTTGCGGCGGCGGCGGATGTATTTCCAGCAAATGCCAGGATACAAAGAATTTTGTTGACGGCTACATCAAAGAGCAGGGACTTTCCGACAAGGTGAACGTCATATTCACCGGTTGTATGGGCACCTGCGCAATGGGCCCCGTAGTACTCGTGGAGCCCGAGAGAGTTTATTACGTTCACGTAACGCCCGAGCGCGCGAAGGAAATAATAGACAGACAGATACTTAAAGGCGAGGTCATAGAGGAATACACCTTCTTCGACGCCAACCTCAACAAGCATATACCCTGCATAGACGATATACCGTTCTTTGCGGAGCAGGTGCAGATAGTCCTCAACAAGTGCGGCAAGATCCCGTTCGATTCAGTTGAGGCTTATATAGCGAAAGGCGGTTTCACCGCGGCTGCAAAGGCGTTCACGATGACGCAGCAGCAGATAATAGACGAAGTCACCGCTTCGGGACTTCGCGGCAGAGGCGGCGCGGGCTTCCCGACCGGCATAAAGTGGAGCGCCGGTATGAAGGCTCAGGGCGAGCACAAGTGCATCGTCTGCAACGCCGACGAGGGCGACCCCGGCGCGTTCATGGACAGATCCGCCATTGAAGGCGACCCGTTCTGCCTGATAGAGGGTATGATGATAGGCGGTTACGCCATAGGCGCCAACAACGGCTACGTATACTGCCGCGCCGAGTATCCCGTCGCCGTCGAGAGATTCAACAAGGCTCTTGACATAGCGAGAGAATGGGGACTTCTCGGCAAGAACGTTTTAGGCTCCGGCTTTGATTTCGATATCGAGCTCCGTATCGGCGCGGGCGCTTTCGTCTGCGGCGAGGAGACCGCTCTGATGAACTCCATCCAGGGCGAGCGCGGCGAGCCGAGACAGAAACCGCCGTTCCCGTTCGAATCCGGTCTTTTCAACTACCCGACGATAATAAACAACGTTGAGACCTACTACAACATAGCCGAGATAATCAACCGCGGTGCCGACTGGTTCGCACAGTACGGTGTCGGCAAGAGCAAGGGTACGAAGGTATTCGCGCTCGCCGGCGACGTTATCAATACCGGTATAGTTGAGGTTCCCATGGGTATGTCGCTCCGCAAGCTCATATTCGAGATAGGCGGCGGCATCACCGACGGTATGAAATTCAAGGCGGCTCAGATGGGCGGCCCGTCCGGCGGCTGTATCACGGAAAAGAACCTTGACACCTCCGTCGACTACGAGTCTCTTACCGCGCTCGGCGCGATCATGGGCTCCGGCGGACTTATAGTAATGGGCGAGAACACCTGTATGGTCGATACGGCGCGCTTCTTCATGCAGTTCATCCAGGACGAGTCCTGCGGCAAATGCACTCCGTGCCGCGTAGGTACGAAGCGTATGCTTGAGATCCTTGAAAGGATCACACAGGGCAAGGGAACGCTTGAGGATCTTGACACGCTTGAAGAGCTGTCCTACACGATAAAGGATACCGCAATGTGCGGCCTCGGACAGACGGCTCCGAACCCCGTGCTTTCAACGCTCGCCAACTTCCGCGACGAATACGTGGCTCACATAGTAGACAAGACCTGTCCCGCTCATATCTGCTCCGCGCTCGCGCATTATTACATCGTGCCCGAGAAGTGCAAGGGCTGCACGCTCTGCGCACGCAACTGCCCGGTACAGTGCATAAGCGGCAAGGTCAAAGAGCCGCACGTCATAGATCAGGATAAGTGCATAAAGTGCGGCGCCTGCATGACGAACTGCAAGTTCGGCGCGGTTATCAAAAAGTAAGGGGGTTGAGAAGAGATGAGTAAAGTTAATATAACCATTAACGGCAAGCCCTACGAAGCTGAAGCCGGCAAGACGATACTTGAAGTCTGCAGAGAAAACGGTATTTACGTACCCACACTGTGCTACCTTGAGGGCGTGAACCAGTACGGCGGCTGCCGTCTGTGCATGGTAGAGGTAGAGACAAACGGCCGTCCGATGCGTAACCTGCAGGCGGCGTGTATGATAAAGATAAGCGACGGTATGAACATCAAGACGAATACCGAGCGCGTAAGAAAGGCAAGAAAAGTCAACCTTGAGCTGCTTCTCTCCTGTCATCCGCAGGACTGCCTGAACTGCCAGAGATCTCTTGACTGCGAGCTTCAGACTCTTGCCAGAAAAATGAACATCACCGAAAAACGTTTCGTCGGCGAAAGAAAAGAAATACCGCTTGACATCTCCGCCGTTATGACGCGCGATATGTCCAAGTGCGTAAACTGCCGCCGCTGCGTTGCGATGTGCAACAATATCCAGAAGATAGGCGTTCTGAACGCTCAGATGCGCGGCTTCAAGACGATAATCCAGCCGTCGTTCGGCAAGCATATAGCGGATACGGACTGCACCAACTGCGGTCAGTG
>CACZOH010000152.1 GCA_902782785.1 uncultured Ruminococcus sp.
AGGGTGCCTGCTCCGAGGGCGGAATGCGGTCAACGCGGACGGTCGTCTGTTCGAGATTTCGGCGTATGGTCTTATTTTGCAGCTTTTTTCATATCATAAGGAGCTATTTATGCATCAGGCGTTTTACAGAAAGTACAGACCGAAGGTCTTTTCGGACGTCGTCGGACGGGATGAAATAACAGCCGTTTTGCGCGGACAGGTAAAAACGGGCAAGGTCAGTCACGCATATCTTTTCTGCGGCATGAGAGGCTCCGGCAAAACGACCTGTGCCAAGATACTCGCAAAAGCGGTCAACTGTGAAAGCCCCGTGAACGGCGATCCGTGCGGTCAGTGTCCGTCGTGCCGCGCCATAGAATCCGGGCTGACGCTCGACATAGTTGAAATGGACGCGGCCTCCAACAACGGCGTCAACGATGTGCGAGACATGATAGAACAGATAACGTACACGCCGTCCGAGCTGAAAATGCGCGTTTATATAATAGACGAGGTGCATATGCTCTCAACCGCGGCTTTCAACGCTCTGCTCAAAACGCTTGAGGAGCCGCCGTCTCACGTTATGTTCATTTTAGCGACGACGGAGGTGCACAAGCTCCCCGCTACTATAGTATCACGCTGCCAGAGATACGATTTCGACCGCATACCGATGGATACTATAGTATCGCGTCTGCGTTACGTCGCCGACTGCGAAAAAATCGACTGCGACGACGACGCGCTTTACGTTATGGCCAAGCTGTCGTCCGGCGCTCTGCGCGACGCGCTCGGTTATCTTGAGCTTTGCGCCGCGTCCGGCAAACGCCTTGACGAAAAAACGGTCTCTTCCCTGCTCGGAACGAGCAGCTACGACACGCTCGTTTCCTTGATCGACGCCATCTCGGCAAAGGACGTGTCAAAAACGTTCACGCTTCTTGACGGCGCGTATAAGCGCGTAAACGATATTTCGGTTTTGTTTTTTGAGCTTGTCTCCGTTTACCGGGATCTGCTTATTATGAAAGCCACCGGCTCCGCGTCGTTCACGGAGGCGACTCCGTCGCAGGCGGCAAAGCTTTCTTCCGTCTCGGGACGGTTCAACCGCGAAAAGCTTACGTATGCGATAAGGACGCTTCAGGACGCCTTATATCTTATGCAGCGCTCGCCGACGCAGAAGCGCGTCATCGCCGATATGTGCGCGGTCAGACTCTGCGACGAGCGGCTTGACAGCAGTACGGAAGCGCTTTCCGCACGTTTAGCCTCGCTTGAGGACGCGGTGAATATGATCAACGCGGGGGTTGTTATAAAGCCCGCGGAAATAAATGAAAAGACGCCTGAGGCGCCGCAAACGACCGAAACGAAAGAAATAAAAGCGGAAAGCACGGCGAAAGAGGTCAAAAATCCGACGCTTACGGCAAGCAGAAAGTTTGCAGATATAGCGTCAAAGCTCAAATCGCTCGACCCGTCGTCCGCGGCGTGGCTGTCGTCTGCTTCCGCGTATGAAGGCGACGACAACACGTACAGGATAATATTCAATAACGATTTCATGTACAAGCTTGCCGCAGACGGCAAGGACGCGATAGACAAGGCGGTGATCGCCGTTACGGGCAGGTACACGCCGCAGACGATCATACTGATGAAAAAGGAAAACAGCGTAGATTACACGTTGATAGACGACGTGATCGAGGCTTTGAATAACTGAAAGGACAAAGGAAAATGAAAGCAAGATTACCTAAGGGAATTGGCAGCGGTCCGCAGAATATGAACGCAATGATCCGTCAGGCGCAGAAGCTCCAGGAGGATATGGACGCTCTGCAGGCCGACCTTGACGCGCGCGAATACGATATTTCAGCCGGCGGCGGCGCCGTGAAGATCAAAATAAAAGGCACGCTTGAGGTGGATAATATCGAGATCTCGCCGGAGATAGTTGACCCCGACGATATCGAAACGCTGTCCGATCTGCTCACCGCCGCGGTAAACGAGGCGATAAACAAGGTCAACGCGACAAATGAGGAAGAAAAGAACAAAATATCCGCGCAGTTCAATATTCCGGGGATGTTCTGATGCCCGAATACATTTTACCGGTAACACGGCTCATAGAATGCTTCCGCAGACTGCCCGGCGTCGGCTCGAAATCCGCGGCGCGTATGGCTTTCGGCGTGCTTGAAATGCCGGAGGAGGAGGCGGAGGAATTCTGCCGTGCGATACGCTCCGCAAAGCACGACGTGCGCCGCTGTTCCGTATGCTGCGATCTGTCGGACTCCGAAAAATGCGGTATCTGCTCCGATCCCGGAAGGGACGGGAGCGTCATATGCGTCGTTGAGGATTCACGCGCGGTGACCGCGCTTGAACGCGCGCACGAGTATAACGGCACGTATCACGTTTTGGGCGGCGTTATCTCGCCGATGAACGGCATCACTCCCGACAGACTGAACGTAAAGGAGCTTGTAGCGCGCCTGAACGGCGACGTTAAAGAGGTCATAATCGCCACCAATCCGAATATCGAGGGCGAGACGACGGCGGTGTATCTGTCAAAGCTGATACGCCCGCTCGGCGTTAAAGTGACTCGGCTCGCTTACGGCGTGCCCGTCGGCGCTGATCTTGAATTCGCCGACAGCGAAACGCTCGCGCGAGCGCTTGAAGGAAGACGGGAATTCTGATTATCCGGCGCGGCGGTTTCATCAATACAAAAAACAGGCTGATTTTTCACCTCAGCCTGCTTTTTTTATTCAAATCAGTATTTAATCTCTGGCAGCGCCTTCCATTCTTCCGAATTCATAAGGAACATCCGGATATTTTCGACAGCTCTCAAAAACGCTTTTGCTTTAGCGTTATAGCCCGTATATTCACCGCCTACGCATATATCGCGGCATTCTATCGTCTTTTCCGTGCCGCTGCATCTGACTTTGACGATTATCGTTTGACTCGGATTTGAATGAGTTTTAAATATGGCGTACGGAGGGTTGCATGGGTCGTACTCGTCGGGATAAGATAATATATCTATATCCTTGAAAAGAATGTTATATATCGCCTTAAGCTCCCCATCCGTCATTTTGTAATATGCTTCACTGTACGCTGTTTTTGAGAGTCTGCCCGACGCGCTGTCGTAAATATGAATATCGGTATTCAAGCTTGACCAACTTTGTATACAGAAAGAGAAATCGTCCGGCATATCCTCCGTCGCGTTCTGCATTGAAAACAGATAGCTCAAATAGTATTTGTAACTCTTGGTGTCTTCAACCTCCTCAAGCTCAAATTTAACGTCGCTGCCTTTTTCGGATATTATTTTTCCGTTATAGTATAAAGATACGGGATAGCCGCTTGTAAAACTAAACTGTATTTCAAATCCGCCGCCTTTATAATAGTTTTTGTTATATATTGCGCAAGACTTCATTTTTGCAAATTTACGCGCTATTAAAGCCGCGTATTCGCCTTCA
>CACZOH010000153.1 GCA_902782785.1 uncultured Ruminococcus sp.
CCGCCGCGGCAAGCTTAACGCCCGTATCTATCTTCTGCAGCGCCGCGACGTTTCCTCCGAAGCCGTTTTTGCCGAGCTGACCGTAGCTGTTGTTTCCGACGCCGTACATATCGCCGTTTTCTGAAAGGATTATTAAGTGATCGAGTCCGCACGAAATATCTACGGCTTTGAAATCGAGTTTAAGCTTAACGAATGCGTACGTGTTGCCGCTTCTGCAAAGCTGACCCGCGCTGTTGTTTCCCGCCGTATATACCTCGCCGGACGGCGTGAGCACCGCGGACATCGGCGAGTCGCCTTCCGTGCCGCCCATTGAGATCGCGGCTTTTACCGCTCCGCCGAATACGGGAACAGGCTTTTTGACCGTGTTTGCCGTTATGCCGAGCTGACCGTAATCGTTCTCGCCCCACGCGTAGACCGTGCCGTCCGTTGAGAGCGCCAGTACAGCGCGGGAACCCGTATATACTGCGGGCTCCGCCGTCGTATCGCTCTTTTTTATCAATACTATCACGTTCATCGTTCCGTCAACGTTGAACGTTATGCTTGACATATTGTAGCTTTTTACTGAGCCGTTTGCGTCAACGGATCTTATACCGAGGAACTCATATCCGCTCTTAGGCTTTACAATCACGTTTATTTTCTGACTGTTTTTGAGCGTTACGGTGTATCCGGAGTTTACGGCGCTTCCGTCGACCGTAACGTCGGCTCCGTCCTCGTCGAACAGGACCGTGAACTGCTTGGGCTGGATCCTGAAGAACGCCTCCATGTGCGCTATGGCTTTCGCCTTGCGGTTGTTCATGAAGTATCTTACGCTGTTTATCTGATTTTCAAAGTTAGACGTTGAGCCGCCGTCGCTCGGCCAGCGTTTGAAATGAAGAGGCATGATATCCTTGATCGTTTTGTACATCTCCTCAAGCACCGGTATAGCGACGGATGCGTCGAAGATCGTGTTTGCGCACTCATAGAATCTGTCAATGAACTTGTTTTTGAACGCTTCGTTTCTGAGCATCCTGTTGAATATCCTGCCCGCCACGGTATTGTCGTTTATCGCGTGGTTGAACATATTCGTGTTTATCTCCGTGGCAAGACCCGTTCCCATATCCATATCGCAGAACGCAAAGCGCCATTTTGTGTCAAGATCCTTGTTGTTTGCGTTCTTGTTGCGCCATACCTTTATGTTGTTTCCGGGCCAGTCGGTATTGCAGAGATACATGGAGCCGACAAAGAAATCTATCATATTGTCGATATCTATCCTGTCGGAGACGTATTTGAAATTCTCGTCCTTTGAAAGATCCGTTCTTTCTATATAGGAAACAAGCTCGTGGAACGGTTTTTCGTCCCCGTCGTTTCCGTCGTTTACCGTGTACGGCGTGTTCCAGCTTCCCGTTATGAGCGGAGATATGGATTCAAGCATACAGAAATCTTCCTCGGGGATGCCGTAATGGCTTTCAAAATACTTCGCGTCGTATCTTTCACGGGCGTTGTAAACGCCCCAGAATTCGCCGTTAATGAACAAAAGCGAAGGTCTGTACGCCATGACGGGAACGTTCAGTTTTTTGCAGAGCGTCTGCATATACGCGTCGCGCAGATGCGTCTGACTGCTGTCGTTTCCGGAATTTCTCAGCAGTATGCGCTTGTATTCCGTAACGCCGTCCTTTGCCTGACCTTTGAATATATCGTATTTAAGCTTTGACGGATTGCCTATATAATTCGGTTCCGCGTCGTCCTTGAAATATACTCTGATGGATTTTGCGGAGAAACCGAGAGAGCCGTTTCCGTTCAGCGCTATCTCCGTGTATGAAGCGGAAACGCGCTTGCCGTCCGTCTCGAAGATCTCGGTATAAGTCGTTCTTCTCTGCTTCGTTCCGAACGGGTCCGCCATCTGCGTATGATATATGCCCCTGTCTGAGCTTAAGAAATCCTCGGGTTGAACGGACATGGCGATCACGAGCGTATCGTAATTGAACAGTTTTGTTGATATGAAGTACGTGTTTGTTTCGACCTGCGTGCTTATCTTTCCGTTCGTTGCGTACGCTTTGATGACTCTCGCGCCCATTTGTCTTGACGTTGACGGATTTCCCGCGCCGTTCAGGGTCTTGCAGAGCTTTGTAAGGTTGCCCCACGGCATTGAATCCGTGCTTTGAAGCTTTATCGCGCCCGTGTATTTGATGCCGCTCTTTCTCGGGTCGGAGCCGTCCGTCGTATAGTATATCGTAAATCCGTCAGTCGCCTTGAGAGTCAGGTCAAAGGCTTCCGGATAAACTCCGGCGTTATGAGAATACCGAACGGTGTTCACGGAGGAAGCCGCGCCGTTGAGATCGCCCTTGAGGCACATCGGCGCTCTGTCCACGACCTCGGATGCCGGGGCGTTTTTGTAGTCAACGAGAGTATATTTGTCGTTTTTCGACAGCTTGTATGCGGCTTTGTTCTTTGATATGCCGTACGCGCTGTTTTTGTCCACGGTAGCTGTCTGAGTGCCGATGAAATACGTGTAGCACGATGCGGATGAAGCCTTGATATCGCCGAAGCTCTTGCCCTTATCCGCTATTATCAGCTGTATTTCCTTATTGTCAAGCGTAATGTTCCAGGACAAGTCGTAGTATTTGACGGAAAGCCTTTCGCCCGTGGCTTTATACTCCGCTCCCTGCTTGCCCTTAGCCTCGTTTCCTCTTATGAGGAAAGATGAGGACGCGGGAACAGTCACGTCGGGCAGCTCCTTCGACACGTATTTTTTGGTCGCCGCGTCGTAGCTGTAAACGGCGAGACCTTTCAGCCTGACGGAATACTTTGACGTGTTTGATATCTCTATAAAACTGTATCTCGCGGGCGTGTCGTTATTCTGCCCCGTACCGTAGACCTGTCTGAAGATAAGGTCTGACGGCGAGCCGAACTGCTCCGGCGGCTTCGTTTCGGGCGCTGTCGTCTCAGGCGGCAGTGTTTCTTCAACCGTCGTCTCCGTCTCGGTCTCGGTCTCGGTTTCCGTTTCAGTCCCGGGAGCTGTGGTTTCGGATTCCGTTTCCGTTACCGTTTCGGTTTCGGTTTCGGTCTGCGTCTCCGTTTCCGCCTCCGTCTCCGTATCGGTCCCGGCTTCCGTTCCGGATTCGGGTGCTGACGTTTCGGCGGTCTTTGTTTCCGCCTCCGTTTCCTCATCCGTCCCCGTCGCCTGATCCGTTGTTTCGTTTGCCGTTACAACGCTGTCCGTCGTCTGCGCGAGATCTCCTCCGCACGACGCGGCAAGCGGAAGTACCGTCAAAATCGCAATAATTATTGCCGTAATTTTTCTCAGTTTCATACCTTTCCTCTTTTGAAAAACATTTGATCACGGTGTTCTGGCAATGCTGAAAGCCGAAAAACCTGCCGCGCCCTCCGCCTTGCACAAGGCGGCGCACACGACGGTAGTAGCTCCCGTTGTTACAACGTCGTCGATGAATATTATTTTTTTGCCCTTCAGTTTTGTTTTGTCTTTGTCCTTGATATAATAGCTGCGCGCCGCATTTTCGCCTCTTTCGGCTGCTTTCAGCGTCTTCTGCTCCGCGCCGCGTCTATGCTTCAATCCGTGAAAAACCGGTATATTCGTATATTCCGATACCTTTTTGCAAAGTATTTTGCCGTGGTCTATCCCGTATTTTTTGACCGATGCGCGGCTTCTCTCGGGATACGCCAGCATACTGTCCCCGTCAACCTTGCAGTATTTCATAACGGAAAGAGCAAGCTCTCTCGCCGCCGTGTCGTACAGAGCCGCGTCATATCCCGTCTTTATCGAGTATATGAGTTTTTTGATCTGCTCGCCGTTGTAGAATACGAGCGACCTGTATCCGTCTACCGTACCGGATCTGTTGTATTTCGGCTCACATATGCAGTGAGATGCGTTTCTTCTGCAGTTCGGACACAACTCTTCCTTTTCATTTTCCCACACGGCTCTGCATCTGCCGCAAAAGCAGACGAGGTCTTTATCCGGCTCCATAAGCTCGCCGCACATACTGCACCGCGGCGGGAAGAGCAGTTCCATAAAATAATTCAGCTTACCCATCGGAAAAATCCGTCAGTCTTTCGCAAAGCGAGGTGTAACGGCGCGCCTGTCTGTCGTTATCCACCATATCGTTCACAGCCTGCCCGTCGCCCACGATTATGACCATCTGCTGTGCGCGCGTCACGGCGGTATAGAGCAGATTGCGCGTGAGAAGCCTTTTGCTGAAACGGAATGCGGGGATTATAACCGTTTTATACTCGCTTCCCTGGCTTTTATGTACCGTTATGGCGTAGGCGTGCTCAAGCTCGTCAAGCATGGAATAATCGTATTCCGTTATTCTGCCCTCAAAGTCGATCACAAGCTCCTCGCCCATATTGTCAACCTTTATTATCGTTCCTATATCGCCGTTGAAAATACCGGCTCCTTCCGTTCCGTCCTTTATCCATATTATGTCGTAGTTGTTTTTTATCTGCATGACCTTGTCTCCCTCACGGTAGACAACGCCGCGCGCTTTTTTCTCTTTTTTTGAGGAAGACGGCGGATTGAGAGACGCCTGTAATCTCACGTTCAGCGCCTCCACACCGCAGCAGCTCATCCTCGTCGGCGTTATGACCTGCAGGGTGTCAAGTATCTCCGCTCCGTATTTACGCGGAAGTCTTACCGTGCAAAGCTCCGTTATCGTCTCAGCCGTTTCCTCGTCGGTCGCGCGTGACAAAAAGAAGAAATCGTTGTTTTTCGTCTTCAGATCGGGATAAACTCCCTCGTTTATCGCGTGTGCGTTCGTGACGATAAGGCTCTGTTCCGCCTGTCTGAATATCTCTTTCAAATGTACCGTATCTACCGTGTCGGAGGTTATTATATCGGACAGAACGTTTCCCGCTCCGACTGACGGAAGCTGATCGGCGTCGCCTATAAGCACAAGCTTGGCGCCCGGTTTTATCGCCTCAAGCAGAGCCGACATAAGAAGCACGTCTATCATCGACGCCTCGTCGATGATTATTATATCCTCCGTCAACAGGTTCGTCCGGGAGCGCATAAACTGCTGTTTTTCACTGTCCGTGTACGAAACCTCAAGCAGTCTGTGTATCGTTTTGGCTTCCTCTGACGTAGCCTCGGACATACGCTTTGCGGCGCGTCCCGTCGGCGCGGCGAGCGCGTATCTCAATCCGAGACGTGAAACAATTCTGATAATGGCGCGTATTACCGTGGTTTTACCCGTTCCGGGACCGCCTGTAAGCACCATTACGCCGCTGTTTATCGCTTTAATGATAGCCTTCCGCTGAAGCGGCGCGTACGTTATTCCCTCCTCGTACTCGCACATATCTATCGCGCGGTTTATGTTTTTTTCGTCCGACGTTATGCTTGAATTTTCAAGCAGACGGAGCTTTTCGCATATATATTGCTCCGCATCGCTGTATTTTTTCAAAAAGATGCAGTTTTTGCCGTCGTATTTCGTCTTTGTGCAGACGCCTGTCTCCACAAGCGTATCGAGGGCGTCCTTAGTCCTTTCGCTGTCCGTCCCCAAAAGCGCGTCCGTGGCTTTAAGCAGTTTATCCTCCGGCAGATAAGTGTGACCGTTCTGATCCGCGTTATGGTTCAGCACGTATTTTATACCGGCAAAAAGCCTCTCGTCGCTGTCGGACGGGTGGCCCATCGCCTTTGCGGCGTTATCCGCTTTCTCAAAGCTGACGCCGAAGCTGTCTTCACACAGAACGTACGGGTCGCGTCTGATGACCTCCACAGCCGAGGAGCCCCATTTTTTGAACGCACGGACGGAAACGGACGGTGAGAAAAAGTCGCGGCAGAAAAGCATGACGTTGCGGAGCCCGTGCTGTTCTCTGAACTGTTCTCCTATCTTCTCCGCTCTTTCCTTCGATATACCGTTTATGTCCGCAAGCCAGTCCGGATTGTTTTCAATCACGTCAAACGTCTGATCGTGAAACCTGCCGACTATTTTTTTCGCCATCGCAGGACCGACACCCTTGAGCGTACCGGAGGACAGATATTTTATCATCATATCCTCTGACTGCGGGAGCTGTTTTTCGTACGATTCCACACGGAATTGTCTGCCGTATTTCGCACTGTTCACGAAATTGCCGTACGCGGCTATCAGCTCTCCCTCGAAAATAAGCGGAAGCGTGCCGAAGATCGTCTCATACTCGGCTTCGCCCGTTTCTATCTCAACGACGGAATAACCGTTTTCCTTGTTCTGAAAAACTATCCGTTCAACAACGCCCGTTATTTTTTCAAGTTCTTTATCGTTTTCGTTCATTTCAACCTTTCAAATACAGGCAAAAGATCAAGCTTCTCCCACGGAGCGTCTATATCCTCGCGTCCCATATGACCGTAGGACGCGGTCTTTGCGTAGATCGGGCGGCAGAGATCGAAGTGCTTTATTATCGCCGCGGGGCGCAGGTCAACGTATTCTGCGACCGCGTCGCAAATCTTATCGAGCGGGACGGTCTCCGTGCCGTAAGTGTTGACGTTAACGGAAACGGGACGCGCAACTCCTATAGCGTACGCTATCTGTATCTCGCACTTTTTGCACAAGCCCGCCGCCACGATGTTTTTCGCCACCCAGCGCGCCGCGTAAGCCGCGGATCTGTCGACCTTTGTCGGGTCCTTGCCGGAGAAAGCGCCGCCGCCGTGGCGCGCGTAGCCGCCGTACGTATCGACTATTATTTTTCTTCCCGTAAGTCCGGAATCTCCGTTCGGTCCGCCTATAACAAAGCGTCCCGTCGGGTTTACGTATATTTTTGTATTCCCGTCAAGAAGCTCATCCGGTATCACGGCTTTTATAACGTGCTCTATAATATCCTCGCGTATTTTTTCAAGCGTAACGCTCTCGTCGTGCTGTGTGGATACCACGACCGTGTCGACGCGAACGGGCTTGTCGTTATCATACTCCACCGTTACCTGCGTTTTTCCGTCGGGACGCAGATACGTGAGGGTTCTGTTTTTTCTGACCTCGGCAAGCCTTTTTGAAAGCTTGTGAGCCAAAGATATCGGGAGCGGCATAAGCTCGGGCGTTTCGTCGCAGGCGAAACCGAAGACCATGCCTTGATCGCCCGCGCCCGTATCCAGCTCGTCGCCGAGTTCACCGTGCTTTGCTTCAAGCGAACGGTCTACGCCGAGCGCTATATCGGCGGACTGCTCGTGTATGCAGGAGATGACGGCGCACGTATCGCAGTCAAAGCCGTATTTTGCACGGTCATATCCTATCTCTCTTATTTTTTCGCGGACGATATGCTGGATGTCAACGTATGCCGACGTGGTTATCTCACCCATTACCATAACGAGCCCGGTCGTGCAGCAGCATTCGCACGCTACGCGCGATTTCGGATCAAGACGCAGAAGCTCGTCAAGAATGGCGTCGGATATCTGGTCGCAGATCTTGTCGGGATGTCCCTCTGTCACTGATTCGGATGTAAAAAGTCTTTTCATGATATTTCCTCTCTGTATATAAAAATCCGCCCGACC
This sequence comes from uncultured Ruminococcus sp., assembly GCA_902782785.1. GTDB lineage: Bacteria > Bacillota > Clostridia > Oscillospirales > CAG-272 > UBA1248. Next base: position 7,448 of record CACZOH010000153.1, read on the forward strand.
GAGCGAGCGAATTTCTTTTTGATTATTTGAAACTCATCTCGCGGAATTGGCACCTTGATAACGCCGTATCAGGTTGCCGCAGGTTCATAAGGCCGGTCCCTCCCCTGCTCTTGATGGGTATTACTTGATCATAAAGCTTAAAAAGCCGAGCGCGCCCTGGACTATGAGCGTTACGATCGCTCCCGCGATAAGCACGCCGCCTATAATGGAGATCATGGAATTTTTGAATTTCATTCCCGTGAGCGCCGCTACGAGAGCGCCTGTCCACGCGCCCGTCATCGGCAGCGGTATAGCCACGAAGAGCATCAGCCCGAAGACCTCGAACCTCTGCACCTTCGGCGTGTTTTTGTTCGCCTTTTTTTCAAGCCAGAGACCTAATTTCTTAAGGCGCTTCGTTCCCTTTGACCATTCTATGACTCTTTTTACGAAAAGCAATATGAACGGTACGGGCAGAAGATTTCCGATGACGCACAGTATGTAGCACCAGTACCACGGTATCTTGAACGCAAGCACGCCTATCGGTATGCCTCCGCGCAGCTCAACTATGGGCAAAACGGACACGACAAATGTGACTATGTATTTTACCCACAAGGGTGCGCCGGCAAAAATGCCGGCTATAAAATCTTTTATCAAAACTGTCTCCCAAAACGCTGATTTTTATCCATTATATATCATATAAATATATTTTTCAACGTTTTTCTTTTATTTTTACAAATGTTTTACAAAAGTCATATAAGACGGGAACCGTACGGACGCTCCTTTTTTATCTGATCATTCCTTTGAACGGATGCCGTATTATTTGATAATGAAGGAGTTGCACGGTACGCCCGCGCTGTTGCAGAGGTTTACGGTCTCCGGGAACGTGTCCTCAAGCTTAGCGTTGTAATGTACGCTCTTTATCTTCTTTGACGTCTTTAATACGACGGTATCCTTGCCGACTATCTCGACGCTGTCCGGCACGACGAGCTTAGCCGATAACTTGACGTAGAAGCCCTTGAGCTCTCCGCCCTCGGCGCGCAGACCGTCGCCCACGTTTCTGAATTTGACAGTCGCGGTGGTGCCGCCGTCGGAGAATTCAACGGATACGGCGGACGGGCCTTCAACGTATTCAGGATCGCCTATGCCGTAAATGTTAGCGAGTATTATGTTCGTAAGTCTTTCCGCCTGTTCCCACTTGCAGTACGGGTGCAGATTGTTCTCGTACGTTCTGTCTTTCCACAGGTCGGAGGACTGGCACATATGAGAATTCGGCACGTTATTGGGGATAAGGCCCATATGCTGGCGTATGCTGTCATACGGGAACGCCTGAAATATCGGCGGGAACTCTATGACGAATACGGGGTAATTGCGGTTTATGAGGTCGTGTCTGCTTCTGTATTCCTCTATAAGCGCCTTGAATCTATCGTTATATTTCGTGTCGTTGTTCGAATTGCAGTCGGATTCGCCCTGATACCAGATAAGTCCGCATATCGGGAAGTTCTGGAACGGATACATATAGTGGTTATACATAAAGCGCGACGGATTGTTGTTTACGCTCGGTCCGGAATAAACGCCGGTCTTGGAATTCAACTTGTCTATGTTAAGCTTGTCGCAGACTTCGTTCGGGCAGAAGGCGTTGAGCGCCGCGCCGCCCGCGTCGAATTCTATAAGTCCTATCGGTATTTTGCCTTCAAGCTTGTCGTATAACTGCTTGCCCGTGAAGAAACCGATGGCAGCGAACTGATAAGCGCCTGATTTCGGCTTCTGCCAGCCGCGTTTTACGGGCGTATCCTCGTTGACCTCGGGAGTACCCTGCTTCAGTCCGTTGTTCGCGTCGGTCATTGAGCTTCTGTTCAATCTGATGAGATCGTCGTTTGATATAACGCAGTTTTTGCCCGCGGCGCTTGCAAGCGGTTCTGCTTTTATGGAGCTTACGGGATACGCTACGTTCGATTGACCGACTACCCAGTAAACGTCGCCCACAAGAACACCGGTATATACGAATTCAACGCCGTCGCCGTAGACTCTGAAATCACGTCCCTCGGTACACTCGGGAAGCGAGCCGTTCAGCGTGATCATAAAGTGACCGTCTTTTACAAGAGCGGCGCCTGTAAGTCCTGCAAATTCCGCGTTGACGCGTTTGCCTTCCTGACCGATGTCTGCAAAGCCCCATACGCGTATATATTCATTTCTCTGTATAACCATATCGTTGCCGAAGACGTGAGTGACTTGGAAATCCGTCGCCGCGGGTGCGTCAAGCACGGCCTGATCGGGTTCCGGGAACGTGGGTTCCGTGGTCTCGGGCTCGGTAGTTATCTCCTCGGTCGTTTCGGGCTCGGTCGTCACCTCTTCTGTCGTCACTTCTTCGGTCGTGACCTCAGCCGTCGTTTCGGCGGGTTTTGTCTCAGCTTCAGTATTTGTCACTGTACCTTCTCCCGCGCAGCCGCTTATAACGGCGAGTACGGTAAATACGGTAAGTATAAGCGAAATAATACGTTTCATAACATCCTCCTGTTCTTTTCCGTTATTTTATCATATACGGGCACGTTTTGTCAATAGTTTTGATTCAGAAATACGTCTGATACGCATATTTTTAATATAAAATTTATAAGCACGATTTACTTTTATTGTATAAAAACGTTGACTGTGCGGCTTTTGTATGATAGAGTATAATCAAAAGCGCGAACAGCGCAAAAAAACGATTTGGAGGAAATTATGGAACTGAGATTTTTCCGCTGTGAGGTATGCGGACAGATAGTCGCGATAGTCAAAAAGACGGGCGCTCCCGTCGTATGCTGCGGCAAGCCGATGAAGGAGATAATCCCCGGCACGACAGACGCTTCGCTTGAAAAACACGTACCCGTATATGAAGTAAAAGGAAACGCCGTTACGGTTTGCATCGGCTCCGTCGAGCACCCGATGACGCCCGAGCACTACATAGAATGGGTATGCCTCAAAACAAAGCAGGGCAACCAGAGAAAGCCGCTTCATCCGGGCGAGGCGCCGAAGGTATGCTTTTCGATCTGCGAGGGAGACGAGGTTGAGGCGGTATACGCTTACTGCAATCTCCACAGCCTTTGGAAAGCGTAACGTCCTGATACCGAAAAAACCGCCTTTTGCAAGGCGGTTTTTCGTTTTATCTGCATCGGAGATCAAAGAGGGTCAGGTATGAGGAAGATTTTATTAAACGTCCGGCGTTTGCTGTCTGACGGTATAATCAAGGGTGTCGAGATCCGCTTCTATGATCGTTCCGTCCGAGAATACGGTTCTCTGCCGTCTTATATCTCCGTCAATGAATTCGTGGCGGACAAGCTTTGCGTGCGCCAGGCGCTTTGCGGAATCGCAGGCTTTCTTAACGTTTTCTACGTCTTTTTCGTCCGCGTCTATCGGACAGTAAACG
>CACZOH010000154.1 GCA_902782785.1 uncultured Ruminococcus sp.
CGATATCGGAAAAAAACTCGGCTGCGGAGGCTGTATGGCGTCGCTTCGCCGTACAAGAGCCGGAGGCTTCAGCATAGCCGACGCGATCACGCCGGCGGAGTGCGGGGAGCTTCCGTACGAGGAGCTTTGTAAAAGACTTATCGGAACGGAAAGCTTGTTTTCCGGCCTTCCGACGGTTACGTTAAGCGGTTTTTTCCTGAAGCTCTGCAAAAGCGGATGTCAGATATATCAAAAAAAGATAAAGACGGATTTTGAAATCGGACAAAGAGTTCGTCTGTACGATGAGAAGGGATTTTTCGCCCTTGGGGAAGTGAGCGAATTCGAGGAAGGTACGGCAATCAAAAGCATAAAGGTGTTCAGATTATGAGGATAATAAAGGACCTTTTCAGGGGCATAAGCGAATACAAGGCGCTTTTGCAGACGCGCGGGGAGATGGTGAAGTACGAAAGACTTCGCCCCGTTCTCGCAGCCGGTCTGTCCGAGGGCGCGAAATACGCCTTTTTCTCCTGCCTGTGCGAGGACGTCGGAAAGTCCGCGGGCAAGCCGGCGCTCATCCTTTGCGGCGACGAGAAGGAGAGCATGAAGATATACGCCGCGCTGTCCGACTCGGGCTTGAAGTGCCTTTTTTATCCCGAGCGGGATTTTTCATTCAACAACGTCGCCTGTTCTCACGAATACGAACAGGAGAGGATAGGCGTTCTGACCGCGGCGCTCGATAACTCCGCGGACTGCGTCATCGCCTCGCCTGCCGCCGCGCTTCAATACACGATACCCGTAAAAAAACTGCAAAAATACAAGCGTAAATACACGCTCGACGATACGGCGGACCTGTCCGAGCTTTCGGAATTTCTCGTTTCATGCGGGTACAGCCGCGTTACGGGAGTGGACGGCGTCGGTCAGTTTTCCGTTCGCGGCGGTATACTGGACGTTTTCCCGCCCGGAGCCTCCGAGCCTTACCGCGCGGAGTTTTTCGGAGATACGATAGACAGTCTGGGCGTTTTTGATATCATAAGCCAGCGGAGGATAGAGAATTCCCCGTCTTTTTCGCTTTATCCCGTGCGTGAGGTCATAACGGATAACGACAGCCGCGAAAAGCTGAAGACCGTTATACGCGCTCAGATGAAAAAAGCGGCGCGCGAGGAGGTAAAAAAGTCGCTTCAGGGCGAGCTTGAGGCGCTTGACAATACCGCGATACCCGATTTTTCAGACAAATACATAAGCGTTATATATGAGGAAAAACAGACGCTTCTCGATTATTTTGAAGGCGCGCTTGTGATATGTGACCAGCCGAACGCCCTGTCCGAGCGTATAAAGGGCTCGGCGAAGGCGGATGAGCTGACGTCGTCGCTTATGATAGAGCACGGACAAATAAACGGCAGATACGCGGAATACAGGGCTCCCGAAGCTGTCTTTGACTTATGGGCGGAAAAGCAGGCGGCGGTCTATACTGACAATTTTACGTCCGCGGGGTTGAAATACGGCGGCGTATTCACGTTCCGTACGTCATCGCCCTTGTCGTATAACGACAGCTTTGAGCTTCTGCGCGACGATCTGCAAAGATACATAAAAGGAAAATGGGGCGTTTTGCTGTTATGCGAAAATGAGGCGGTCGCAAAATCGTATTCGGATATGCTGTACGAAACGGGCACCGTCGCGCCTTACGTCCCGGCGGACAAGGCGCCGGACGCTTCATCCGTATATAAAACGCCTTATATAATCTACCCGAGCGGAGCGGCGGGTTTTATCTGCGAGCAGGCGCGTTTTGCCGTTATCTCTCTTTGCCGCGGAACGAGTATGTACGGCAGGGCTATGATCAAGCGCAGGGCGACAAAAAAGAAACAGACGTCCGCTAAGGAGCGCATTTTATCATACGCCGACCTCGAACCCGGCGATTACATAGTTCACGATACGCACGGTATAGGAAGATTCGTCGGCATCAAAACGCTTGACGGCTACGACGGCTGCCGCCGCGATTATCTTCATATACAGTACGCGGAAAACGGCGTTTTGTACGTTCCGTGCGACAGACTTGACGCGGTATCCAAATACATAGGCGCGGGCGCTCAGGACGGCACCGTGCGGCTCAACAGAATGGGCTCCGCGGACTGGGCGAGAGCAAAGACGAGGGCGAAAGCCGCAGCAAAGGAAATGGCGGCGGAGTTGATAGACCTTTACGCAAAGCGTCTGCGGCTGCCGGGCATCGCGTTTTCGTCCGACGACGATCTTCAGGCTCAGTTTGAAGCGTCGTTCGAATACGAGGAAACGGACGGACAGCTTGACGCGGCAAACGACATAAAGCGCGATATGACGTCGCCGCATCCGATGGACAGACTGCTTTGCGGAGACGTCGGCTTCGGCAAAACGGAGGTCGCACTTCGCGCGGCGTTCAAGGCGGCGGCGGACGGATATCAGGTCGCCGTGCTCGTTCCCACAACGATCCTTGCGCTCCAGCATTACCAGACGATAACCTCACGTATGCGCGGCTTTGCCGTATCCGTTGATATGCTTTCGCGCTTCCGCACGGCAAAACAGCAGACGGAGACGCTCAGAAGACTTAAGCGCGGGGATATCGATATAATCGTGGGAACGCACCGGCTGCTGTCCGACGACGTGGAATTCAAAAAGCTCGGGCTGATAATCGTCGACGAGGAACAGCGCTTCGGCGTGGCGCATAAAGAAAAGCTGAAAAAGCTGTCCGGCAACGCGGACGTGCTGACGCTCACCGCAACGCCGATACCGCGTACGCTCAATATGGCGATATCCGGTATACGCGATATGTCCATACTCGACGAGGCGCCGATGGACCGTCTGCCTCCGCAGACGTACGTGCTTGAATACGACGATATGATAATATCCGACGCCATAAAAAAAGAGCTCCGCCGCGGCGGCCAGGTGTTTTACCTTTACAATAATACGGAGACGATAGAGCACTGCGCCGCAAAACTGCGCGATCTTTGTCCCGACGCGTCTATCGTCACCGCGCACGGCAAAATGGATAAGGAGGAGCTTTCCGATATATGGCGCGACGTCATAGACGGAAATATAGACGTCCTCGTCTGTACCACCATTATAGAAACGGGCGTCGACGTTCCGAACGCCAATACGCTCATTATCGAGGACGCGGACAGACTCGGTCTTTCTCAGCTTCATCAGATAAGAGGAAGAATAGGCAGAAGCAACCGCCGTTCGTACGCGTATTTCACGTACAAACCTTATAAGGCTTTATCGGAGATAGCGGAAAAGCGTCTTTCCGCGATACGCGAATATACGGAATTCGGTTCCGGCTTCAAAATAGCTCTCCGCGATCTTGAAATACGCGGCGCGGGCGATATTTTAGGCGCGGAACAGCACGGTCATATAGACACCGTCGGATATGATATGTATATCAAGCTCCTGAACGAAGCGGTGCTTGAGGAAAAGGGAGAGTCAAAGCCGCCCGTAAGAGAATGTACCGTAAATCTGCAGTATTCCGCGTATATACCGAAGGATTATATCAGAAGCGACAATCTGAGGATAGAAATGTATAAAAAAATATCGCACATCACCTGTCCCGAGGATCTGGACGACGTTGCGGACGAGCTTCTCGACCGCTTCGGAGAATTCCCGCCGATCGTTGACAGTCTGCTCTATATATCGCTTCTGCGCGCGCTCGGCTCGTCGCTTGACGTGCAGAGAATAGACCAGCGTGACGGCAAAATAGTGCTCACCCCGTACGAATTCGACGCGGAAAAATGGGTCGTCATCACCTCTGCGTCAAAGGGAAGGCTGATGATATACCCCGGCAGAAATCCCACGCTCACGTTCAGACTCAAGCAGAAGGAAAACGCCCTGCATACGCTTTGCGGCATACTTGCGTATAAGGAATAGGTGTCGGCTGCGCCGACACCTAAAAATTTCACAAAACGCTTTAAAAGGTATTGATTTTTTACAAAAAGTATGGTATCATCAAAATTACAAGAATGCGTTTATATACGTATATTTCAGCTTGGATTTTTAATTGTATGGAGGATATTTATGTTAACGTCAGATTCCAAAACCCTTATAGTAGTTTTTAAAAACGAGCTGTATGCTAATCAAATAAGAAAACTTCTTGAAACAAATGATGATATTGATGAAAATACCGTTGTCGGAGTAAAAGACGGTTCCGTGCGTGTTGTAACGTGGGACGAAAAAACATGGCTTGATCAAAAAAAGACGGGCAAAATAGGAAGCAAAGTGCTTTTAATCGGAAACATTAAGCAAAGCGACAAACTTTTACCTCTTGTTGATTTCAAATATAACGAATTCGGAATTAAATACGGATGGTCGGGAAATCAGGCAATAATTACCGCTGATACAAGAGCATTATCTCAAAAAGATAAGTATGATGAGTTTTTGAAAATAAATAACGCTATGCTGGGTATAAATTCAGAGGAAGATTTTGCTGAAAAAGAAAAAAAGGAAGAAACAGAAGAATTAAGTGAAAAAGATAATCAAGAAAGCACATATACACAATCCGTTGTCGAAAGAATAGAAAAAGAAAAAACAGAAAAAGAAACACAAAAAGCAGAAGCAGAAGAGAATAAACCTCAATCAAATAGTGTTTTTGATTTTGTACCTTTTAAAATTTTAATGGGAATAATCCAACCTTTTGAAACACTCGTTACTACAGGTTTTATCAACTATTTCGGCAATATTAGAAAAATGGAAGAACAACAGTATTTATATGGCTTAAGAAGATTCTATTTGAATGATCTTGATAAATTTCTTAACGGGTAATGTAAATGGATAATAAAAAGAGCTTTGAACGAGGCTGGGAGTTTTCTGCAAAAATCACAGGGGATATTTCGTCAGCATATTCTGGGCAAGATTATGTTAATGCCGTTATTGACACTATTTCGAATTTGGAAAAAAACATTAACGAACATCCATATAAAAATCTTCCTATTGATAAACTTCAAGGATATATGCTTGAAGAATGGGCAGCAGGCACGTTTAATGTTGACGCTGTTGCTTCTGGTGCAAAATCAAGGGCTACAGTATTACATAGCAACGATAAGAATTCTATAGATATAGAAATAAAAAACGGCAAAAACATTATTAAAGAAATTAGCGCAAAATCATACGGGACATCTGAAGAAACTGCTAAAAGACAAGCGGTATTTGACAGAGAATTAGGTCAAGCAAGTTATAAAAACCAAGACAGGCTTGTACCGTTTGATAAGTTAAAAGGCTCAAAAGAAACGGCACATAAAGAAATGCTGAGAAATGAATTAACTCGTCCAGATGTTGCAGAAGCATATAAAGAGACCGAGCAAAAACTTACAGATATAATAACAAACGATAAAGGAGTACAATCAAAAAGCACAACAAGAAAAGAACTTGATGAGATAGCAAAAGAAAGTAAAAAACAGGTTTTTGAAGCAGAAAAACACGGAGTAACTATTGAAAATTCAATAAAACCTGAATACATAGCAAAAGAAGCCGTAAAATCAGGTTTAACAGCAGCTACTGTAACAGTGGTTTTACAGACTGCACCTGAAATATTCAAAGCTATAGATTATCTTGTAAAAAACGGCGAGATTGATATAGAACAACTTAAAAAAGCAGGTATTAAAGCTTTGTCATCCAGTGCAGAAGGATTCATTCGCGGCTCTGTGGCAAGTGTGTTGCAAATACTGTGCATTAAAGGTGCTTTTGGGGTTGCTCTTAAGACCGTTGACCCGACAATACTCGGTACAATAGTTGCGTTTACCGTTGAGACAATTAAAAATTCAATTCTTGTAGCTTCAGGAAAAATGACCCCGAAAGAAATGGGAAACGCTTTGGTTGATTATACCGTTATATCTGCCGGATATATAGTCGGAATGAATATCGGAACAAGTATCGCAGCCACGAAAGTATTTTCCGGAATTTCGGGAGCAATAGCACAAGCTATCGGTTTTGAATTGCCGGGATTGGGATACATAATCGGCAGCTTAATAGGCTGTACGGTCGCGGCGGTGTATAATATAGGTAAAAAGAAGCTTATTTCGTTTTGTGTTGACACGGGCTTTACTTGTTTCGGGCTTGTCGAGCAAGATTATCAGCTGCCCGAAGAGATTCTCTTGGATATGGGCGTTGAACTAAACAAAATTGATTTCGCAGAAATTGAGATGAATGAAATTGACATGACAGAAATCGATTATGTTGATGTTGAAGAAACTGAATTCGAGACGATAGAGTTGAGAATGGTAAAAAGGGGAATAATCGGTGTCAATAAAGTCGGATACATACTGTAAAGTTTTTTATTATGAAATCCTTTGATTTTTCAAGGGATTTTTTATTTATGCCATATAAACCGCGTTTGCGGGCAATAATATAAAAAAACGGGGTTTGTATGGCAAAGATAATAATCATCGGAGGCGGCGTCGCGGGGCTGTCCGCGGGCATATACGCGCTTTTGTCGGGACACAAGGCTGTCATATACGAAAAGCACACGGAAGCGGGCGGCAATCTGACGGGGTGGCAGCGCGGTCCGTATCATATCGACAACTGCATCCACTGGCTGACGGGAACGAACAGCGCGACAAAAACGTATAAAATGTGGAAAACGCTGGGAGTTCTCGACAACGGGATATATTCGCCGCCGTCTCTTTACACCTGCGAGCTTGACGGCCGGCGTCTGTCGCTGTGCCGCGGTGCGGACAGACTTGAAAACGAGCTCATAAGCGTAAGTCCCGCCGATATATCCGAGATACGCTCTTTTGCGTCCGCAGTCCGCGCCGCCGCGTATCTTTCCGGTCTGTGCGGCGGAAAAAAGACGGATATAACAAAGCTTTTCCGCTATTTTAAAATGACGGCGGGCGAGCTTGCGGAAAAATTCAGCCATCCTCTGATCAAAATGTTTTTATCGTCTTTTCTTACAGAGGATTTCGGCAGTCTCGGTCTCATTTTCGTCTTCGCAAGCTTCTGTTACGGCAACGCCGATCTGCCGCGCGGCGGCTCAAAAGAGGCGGCGCGTAATATGGTCAGAAGATTTCTTTCGCTTCACGGCGAGCTTCACACGGGCGTTGCCGCGGAAAAGCTTTTGCTTGACAAAAACACGGCGCGCTCCGTTTTGCTTGACGACGGTACGGAGGTAAAGGGCGATTATTTCATCCTGACCGCGGACCCCGAGCCTTCTTACGTCAGACTCACCGGAAAGTCTTTGCCGAGGGCGCTTTACAAAATGAAAAACAACGGAAAATTAAGCCGGTTTTCAAGCGTTCACTGCGCGTTTTCCTGCCCGAGGAACCTTGATTTTGACGGCGATCTCGTGTTTGAGATGACGGAGGACGCAAAAATACTGTCCGGCGCGAAATATCTGACGCTCCGCAATTTCAGTCACGAAAGCTCGTACGCGCCGGAGGGAGAGACGGTCTTGCAGGCGTTCTTTTTCTGCCGCGAGGACAGGTGCAGACAGATCATAGACCTCGACCGTAATAAAAAAGCGTATGAAAAAATAAAGAAGATAACGGCGGAATGCGTTTCCGGACAGATAGAGCTCAGATATCCCGGGCTTAAGGGAAAGCTCAGGCTCCTTGACGTCTGGACGCCCGCGACGTACAGAAAATTCACGGGATCGGACTGCGGAACGTATATGAGCTACGCTTTTTCGTCGGGATACGTGCCGAAAACGTGCCGCAACAGAGCGGACGGCATAAAAAACGTGTATCTCGCAACGCAGTGGCTTCAGCCTCCGGGAGGTCTTCCGACGGCGGCGAATGCGGGAAAAAACGCGGTCGCCTGCATAAACCGCGCTGAAAACCGCGTCTCCCGATCAAAAAGGATGCCGTAATTCGGTGTTCAAAGATTTTTTACACGACGTTTGATACTCTTTTTTCGTATAGCATTGAAATTAACTCCCTTCAAACTTATAATAAATCAAAAGCAAATAACAAACAATCATTTGATAAGAGGTTTTGGAGGTGAATATGGAAGAGACCAAGCCGCTGATCAATAAGGCGATGCCCGATGACGCACGAGGGTGGATCGAACGACAACTGAGCGACGGAGAAAAAATGTTGTTTGCCGTCGTCGGCGATTTATCGCTTTTTGAAAAATACGCCGCCGCAACGCTTATCATTACAAGCCGCCGGGCTGTGATCGTTGATGAAAATCACGATAACGGCTTCTTTTCGGCGGCTTTTTCCGATATTGAAAAAGTATCGGTC
>CACZOH010000155.1 GCA_902782785.1 uncultured Ruminococcus sp.
CTTATACCCTCTTTCATTTAGTTTTTCCGCGAGCTTTTTGCGCGCCCGCATCAGCCTCGCCGATACCGTGTTTCTGCCGAGTCCCGTCATTTTTGATATTGTCGGGATGTCGTCCGCGTAATAATAACGCCGCATGAACAAAAACCGCGTATCCTCCGACAGCTCCGACAGAAATTCGTCCAAAGTCTCGGACAAATCGCTCGTATCGTCGCGCGTGTCGGCTATGACATCCGAAAGCTCAGTGTCTATCGGAACGGTATGTGCAAAACGCTTTGCCGACGTATTGTAGCGGTATTTCGAAAGCGACGCTCTCCTTACCGTCTCGCATAAGTACGCAAAAAGGCTTTCCGGACGCTCGGGCGGTATCTTGTTCCATGCGGAAAGATACGCGTCGTTCACGCATTCCTCCGCGTCGCGCCTGTCGCCCGTTATGCCGTACGAAACGCGCTTAAGCCGCGCGCCGTAAACGGCGTCCGCTTCCTTTATCGCGTCCTCGTCACGATCGAAAAACAGCCTGATTATGTTTTTGTCGTCCACGGTTTTTCTCCTTTCCTTTGAATTTATTATTACAGCGGGACGTATCATATATCCGTCATTCATTTTATCGCTCCTTTCCTTCCGCCTTCATAAACATAGTGGAGAAACGGTATGCGAAAATGACGCTGCTCGGTAAAAAAAGTTTTATTTTTTTGTCAATAATGTTATAGGGGGGTGATCGTATGTATTTCAGATCCGATATGGCGAAAGAGGTGCGAGAGCGGTATATGAAAGAGTATTCCGTCCGTCATAAAGGCGAACCCGACGGAATAAAATATACCGAGATGCGGTGCGGAGAAATCGATTTGTCGGAAATAGAGATTTTCAATGAGGCGGGCGAAAAAGCGCTTTCGCGCCCGGCCGGCAGGTACGTTACCGTAAACGCGGGGAAGATATGGCAGACGGATGAAAAGACGTTTTATAACTGTGCCGACGTGATAGCGGACGTGATAAATTCAATGAGGAAAAACAAAGACGGCTGTGTGCTCGCCGCGGGGCTCGGCAACAGATACGTCACCGCGGACGCGCTCGGACCTCTTTCCGTAAAGCGCGTGATAGCCACGCATCACATACGCGATATGAGTATATATAAGGAAAGCGGCTTCGGCGACTGCGCCGTTATCTCACCCGGCGTACTGTCGCAGACGGGGATAGAGGCGGCGGATCAGATAAGGGCGGCTGTCTCCGTAATAAAGCCGTCGCTTGTAATAGTCATTGACGCGCTTGCCGCGGCGTGCGTCGAGACGCTGTCGGTATCAGTACAGATCACAGATACGGGCGTTTCGCCCGGCTCCGGCGTCGGAAACGACAGGGGGGAGCTGTCGGAAAAAACGCTCGGCGCGCCCGTCGTCGCCGTCGGCGTACCCACAGTCATCGACGCGGCGGCGCTTGTACGCGACGTAACGGAGGAGGACTGCAAACGGCTGAAAGGAATGTACGTCTGCCCGAAGGACAGCGACAGATCGGTATCAGAGCTTTCGCGCCTTATAGGATATGCGGTGAACCGCGTCTGCCACGGCGATATTTCCTATAACGATATGGAATATATATAATAAAGGAGAGACAAAATGGAGGACAGGGATATTTTCAAAACAATGAAGGACACAAGCGAAAGAGCGTATAAGATCAGGCGCGGATTGTCGGGCGCGGGAAAAGCCGTAATGACGTTTTTCATATTTCCGCTCGTTTTATGCGCGGCGCTCGCGGGCGGTGCGCTCACGGCGTACGACGCTGTTTCCGTATCGGGCGGGAAGAGCGCGGGCGCCGTTTCTTTCGTCCGTCTGTCAAGGGACGGGAGGGTGATGCCGCTCTCACCGGACGAGACGTGCGAGGACGTGCGCGATTATAACGGGGAAATACTGCAAAGGCTTTATGAATTTGATAAAACAAAGGTTCCGGAAGGCTGCGTCGGCGTAATTCCCGTATCGCTTTACCGTGAGACGGAGGAAGGCTTCGTGTTCGTATCCGACGCGGGCGATAAAAAACAGATAGACGCGTCGGAGTACCTTCAGAAACCGCTTGCGGTGAAGTATGAGGAGAGCGACGACTTTCAGGTGCTTATAATCCATACGCACGGAACGGAAGCTTACACGCCGGACGGCGCGCTTTATACGGAAAAGGGAAGCTACCCGCGCTCCGATAAAAAAGAGGAAAACGTGGTGTGTATCGGCGACATTTTTGAGGAAGCATTTGAGAGCGCGGGGATAAAAACGCTTCACTGCGAGATACCGATAGACAAACAGTCTTATACATACGCGTACGAGAACGCGGCGAAGATAATAAAGGATTATCTGAAAAAATACCCTACGATAAAATATATGTTCGATATACACAGGGACGCGGTGGAGCTGACGGACGGAAGCAAGGCGAGAATGGTGACGGCGGCGAACGGACAGATCGTATCACAGCTGATGTTCGTCGTCGGCTCCGACAGAAACGTCAGCGAGAATAAGAACTGGCGCGACAATCTCGCGCTTGCGATCAAGCTTCAGACTGCGCTCGATGAAAAATACCCGGGACTCATGCGTCCGATAAATATAAAACAGGGCGCGTTCAACCAGTATTTCACGCCTCTTTCGATACTCATAGAGGTCGGCTC
>CACZOH010000156.1 GCA_902782785.1 uncultured Ruminococcus sp.
ACGTATATATGATATCTTTCAAGCGGAACGTCCGGCGGCGTCTGGTGGTCGCAGCTCGGTATGAAACCGCCTGTTTTCATTACGGGGAGCAGTCTTTCAAATTCTTCTCTCATATCCGGTACTCCGCGGCGCATGGTCATTTTGTCAAACGCGCCTATGAATAAGAATTTCGGATAAAGTTCGCGCAGCGTGGCGACGTCCACGCCCGCCTGCCTTTCAAGCGGAAGAACGCCCTCTATGCCGGCCCGCATAAGCCACGGTATCATTTTGCTGACGTTTCCGTCCGTGTCGACTATCACCTTTGTGCCGTGTTCTTTTATGAAAGGAACGATCTTTCGGTAGTAGGGAAGCAGAAATTCGTCAAAGCTGTCCTCGGAGATCATCGGTCCGTTGTTGTAGCTCATATCCTCGCCGAACGTCATGAAATCGGGAGTCATGACCTCGTACATACGCTCAAGCAGCGCGAGCTGATATTCAAGCAGATCGTCAAGTATCCTGTGATAAAGTTCAGGCTGATCATAAAAAGAGTAAAGATGATTTTCAATGCCGAGAATGGTGCGCGGGAACCAGAAGCCGCCGTCAAGCGAAAACCATACGGGGTAATCTCCGTTGTCGTGTCCCTCTTTGAAGTTCTTCATGGCGTTTACGCTCGCCATCGCTTCTTCCATGGGGTACAGATACGGCAGAAGCTTTTCGTACGCCTCCTCGTCTTCGGCTATCGGTGCGCCGTTATACGCGGGCTGCGGACAGTCTGAGCGTCTGTGCGGGAACCAGAACTGATAATGCTGATCGAGCTTCAGATACGGCGCCACGTCGTGAAAGCCGAGCGTATCCGGCAAGCCCTGTTTCTGCCATTCGACTATGGTCCTGTCCCACCACCAGGACGCCCATTCTATCGCGGGCAGTCTGTCGTCGGGCAGCTCGTTGTTAAGTACCGCTGTAAATCTTTCTCTGTTTTTCATATCACCGTTTTTCCTTGTATCAGCTTTTTTTACCATTTTAACAGATTAAGCGGATAAAATCAAGAGGGAAAAATATATTATACGGAAAAAATATAAAAAAATATTGATTTTTTTCATTCTGTTTGATATAATGGTATCCGAAAAGGAAAAAAACGGGAGATACATACATGAAAAAAACAAAAATCATATGCACAATGGGACCGTCCTGCGAGGACGAGGGGATAATAGAACAGATGATGCTTGCGGGAATGGACGTTGCGAGGTTCAATTTCTCTCACGGCACGCACGAAAGCCACAAAAAAATGATGGATTCCGTTAAGCGTGTGCGCGAAAAACTGGGTTTGCCCGTCGCCATAATGCTCGACACAAAGGGACCGGAGTACAGGATAGGCGTCTTTCCGACGAAGGACCCCGTAACGCTTCACGAGGGGGATAAATTCACGTTCACGTCGGAGGATATAATCGGCGACTCTTCACGCGTATCCGTATCGTACAAAAATCTTCCGCACGAGCTTCAGCCGGGCGACACGGTGCTTCTGAATAACGGTCTCGTAGCCTGCCGCGTTGACGAAACGACGGATACGGAGGTCATAACGACGGTAACGTACGGCGGTGCGATAAGCAACAGAAAGAGTATGGCTTTCCCGAACAAGGTGCTGAAACAGGTCTATCTGTCAGAGAAGGATAAGGAGGATCTGCTTTTCGGCATAGAGAACGACGTTGATTTCGTCGCCTGCTCGTTCGTTTCAAGCGCCGAAAACATAAACGAGATACGCGATTTCATGAAAGCTCACGGCGGCGCGGACATAGACCTCATAGCGAAAATAGAGAACCGCTCCGGCGTTGACAACATAGACGAGATAATAGACGCAAGCGACGGAATAATGGTCGCCCGCGGCGATATGGGCGTTGAGATACCTTTTGAGAATCTTCCCGCGATACAAAAGGCTATGATAACGACCTGCCGTTTCAAGGGCAAACGCGTCATAACCGCGACGGAAATGCTTGAATCAATGATAAGCCACCAGCGCCCGACGAGAGCGGAGATATCCGACGTCGCAAACGCGGTCTACGACGGTACGAGCGCGATAATGCTCTCCGGCGAGACGGCGATGGGCAAATATCCCGTACAGACGGTCAAAGCGATGGCGAGGATAGCGGTCGCGGCGGAAAACGACATAGATTACGCGGAGCGCTTCCGCGTCTCCAAATTCAAGATCAAAAACGAGCTTGACGCGATCTCACACTCCGCGTGTGCGCTTTCCATAGACCTTGACGCAAAGCTGATAGCGGTCTGCACGCTCTCCGGTGAGACGGCGCGCTTCATATCCCGTTTCAGAACTCCGAAGCTCATACTTGCCCTGACTACGAGAAATCACGAGAAAGCGTGGAGACAGCTTTCGCTTTCGTGGGGCGTGTATCCCGTCATGACGGATGAATTCCAGTCGACAGACGTTATGTTCTATAACGCCGCGCAGAGCGCAAAGCATCTGGGACTTGCGGAGAAGGGCGACGTGATAGTCATCACCGGCGGCATCGCGGGCGGCAGCTCCGGAAACACGAGCGTGCTCAAGTTCGAGACGATAAAATAACGCGTATCCGGCGTTCACCGACATATAATAATGAATAATATTATATAAGAATACTGCAAGTTTTCCGTGCGAAACGTCGGCTTCCCGGGGAGCGGAAAGCGCGGTGTGAGAAATATCAGGCCGCCGTACTTTCAGTTTTGCATATAAAAAACATTATATAATTAAGGAAAATGAAAGAAACGCACCGTAAAAATTCAAATCCGGGGCGTTTTTTTCATACATTTAAGATGACGAAACAAAAAAAACGAGAAAAATTTGTAATTTTTGAAAAAAAATACTGCATTTGTACTTGACATTTACACAAAATGTGTGTATAATACCATTATCCCAAATTATTTTAAGGAGGAAATTTCTCGAAATGAAGAATTTCACAAAAGTTTTGAGTCTTGTCCTCGTTGCCGTTATGGTAGTTGCGGCTATCGCATCCTGCCAGCCCGGCATCCCGGCAACGACGACTAATTCGGGCGATGATACTCAGGCAAATCCGTCCGAATACACCGGATACGTTTCCCAGCTTGATGCTGACGGCAAATACGTCCGCGGCGATGATGAAGCTATATACAACGGCGCTCTCGCCGAATTCGAGACACTTCGTCAGGCTGCAAGCAAAGAAACAGACCCCGACAAGAGATTTGTTCTCTACGCTAAGGCAGAGGCTGCTCTTCTTGATTCCGCGGTAATGGTACCGACCACCACACAGGGCGGTGCATACACGCTTTCAAGAGTTGCTCCGAGAACGATCCCGTACGTACAGTGGGGTAATGACGATGACCGCTTCAAAGGTATGGTCATCTCCGACGAGTTCCTTACTCCGGCTGAGAGAAGCGAACTGCTTGACACTTGGTCCAAAGCCATGAACGGCGAAGGCACCTACGATCCCGCTTCCTACCTCAAGGGTAAGGGTCACACCATCAAAGACGAATACGTTCTTACCTTCTCGACCGCTCCCGTAACGCTCGACTGGCTGAACACTTCGTCCCAGGCCGATACCGAGATCACGGTCAACACCGTTGACGGTCTTGTTGAGTACAACAACCTCAACCAGATGAAGCCCGCTCTTGCAGAGAGCTGGGAGGTCTCAGAAGACGGTCTTACCGTAACGTTCCACATCCGCCACGGCGTTAAGTGGTACACGTCCGACGGCAAAGAGTATGCAGAAGTAACCGCACACGACTTCGTAGCGGGCTTCCAGCACATGCTCGACTGCCAGGCGGGTCTTGACTGGCTCGTTGACGGCGTTGTAACAGGCGTACACGGCTACATCAAGGAAGGCGCGAGCTTTGATACCGTCGGCTACAAAGCGACCGATGATTACACGCTCGTCGTAACTCTTGAAAACCGTACGACCTACTTCCTTACGATGCTTACCTACTCGATATTCCTTCCGATATGCAAGAGCTTCTATGAGTCCAGAGGCGGCGTTTACGGCTTAGAGGCGTACAAGGCTGCTTCCGAAGATTCCGAGAAGTACACCTACGGTAAGAATACCGACATCTCCTCGCAGGTTTACTGCGGACCGTTCCTTCTTACAAAACTCGACGCTGAGTCCGAGATCGTTGTTGAGAAGAACGCCAACTACTACAAGCCCGAAGAACAGAACCTCAGCAAGGTCCGCTGGGTCCTCTTCGGTGACAATGCCGACTACACGCAGTTCTACAACGACGTTGTAAAAGGCCAGTATGCAGGCATGGGTCTTTCCGCTTCCACCGGCACGCTGAAGCTTGCTCAGGATGACGGCAACTTTGCGAAATATGCTTACGTTTCCGATACGACCTCTACCACGTACTTCTCAGGTCTTAACCTGAACCGCGGCACGTTCGCTCTCGAAAACGTCAACATGGCTTCCACCAAGACAGAGCAGGAAAAGGCGGACACCGTAACCGCTCTCAACAACAAGAACTTCCGTCAGGCTATCCAGTTCGCTTTCGACCAGACGACTTACAACGCCGTCTCCAGAGGCGCTGATCTTGCCAACACCAACCTCCGTAACATGTATACGCACCCGAACTTCGTATCGCTTTCTTCCGCGCAGACTGATGCCGACGGACACACCTTCAAAGAAGGTACGTTCTTCGGTGAGATGGTTCAGTACTATCTCGAAAAGCTCGGCAGCCCGATAAAGGTTCAGGACGGCATCAACGGCTGGTACAGTGTTGATAACGCCAAAGCTGCTCTTGCAAAGGCTAAGGAAGAACTCGGCGACAAGGTAACATGGCCGATCAAACTTGATGTTCCGGTATGGCAGTCCAATGAAGCCAACGCGGCACAGACCGCTGCTTTCAAGAAGTTTATGGAAGACAACCTCGGCAAAGAAAACGTTATCATTAACGAAGTCGGCGGCGAAAAGGATGACTACTATGCATCCGGTTACAGAGCTTCCGACGGTAAAGCCGGCAACTTCGATATCTTCTACGGCTCCGGTTGGGGTCCTGACTACGGCGATCCTTCCACCTACCTTGATACGTTTGCACCTCTCGGCGCAGGCTATATGACAAAGGTTATAGGTCTCTTCTAATAAAACCGGTATAAACTCTTAAAGAGTAAGTTTTGCGACACATAGGAGACCGCAAGGTTTCCTATGTGTTTCGCTATTGTAATGTTTTATCATTTTAAAGTGAAAAACAGAATTCCGCCGTCCAGATACGGATCACGTTCTGTTTTTTGGACGGTGGATTTGTATTTTTCACGTCTTGACTTAAGTAAAGGAGGATATAATTAAGCCGCGCGTTAATTATAGTAAGCATTTATGAAATTATATATGCTAAGGCGCATACTGTTTTCGATCTTCTCGCTTCTTGTAGTTGTCATTATAGTTATGCTGCTTGTATATAGTCTGATCGACAGAAAGGTCATATTCCAGTCTGACGATATATGGAACAAAAAATATCTGAATGACAGAACCGCGTACGAATACTCGCAGTATGAGAAATTCGGATATATGTATACGGCGAACTACGGCTCGTTTTTAAAGGAGCTTTACGCCGACAACGCCGACTACGAAAACGACCCGCAGTATATAGCGGATAAAAACGCCCTGAAGAAGAAAGAAACGTACGAAAGCAACGCGAGCGTTCAGAAGTTCATAGAGACGTATACGGAAAAAGGATATGAAATAAGCTATCTTGAACCCGTAACGTACAGCGACGGTTCGCTCAAGCCGGGCGGAGGCGCCGCTCTTTACGCTATCAAAGAGAGGTTCGTTCTTTCACGACTCTGGGACTACATTAAGGGATTTTTCTCGGTAGAAACGACGAACGACGTAAAGGACCCGAATCTGACGGAGAGATACATAAGGTTTGAGGACGACCCGTACGGCTGGTTCGCAGTCGTGGGATCGGGTACCACGCATAAATATCTGTTGTATTTTGACGACAGATTCCCGTTCATACATCAGAATTTTATACATCTGAACCTCGGCGTTTCTCACACGAGATACCGCGGTGAAGAGATCAGCACCGTCATAACGACGCCGCAGGGCGAAATGTACAAACGCGATGTTGTTTTCCCGACCGGTCTTGAAGAGACCGAAACGGCGATAGATATGCATTCGCTCAAGTACAATTATAACACCGGAAACTTTGAAAAACAGAGATTTACGGACAATTACACCACGTTCACATACAGATATAACGGATTATCAAGACTTGAAAACTCGTTTGTCGCCGGCTTCCTCGCCTCGATCCTCGCATATCTGCTCGGCTTGCCTCTCGGTATCCTTATGGCAAGGAAGAAAGACACGTGGGTGGATAAGCTCGGAAACGTTTACGTCATATTCATTATGGCTGTTCCGTCCCTTGCATATATCTTTATGTTCGCGGCAATAGGTACGGGTGTTTTCAGATTACCATATCTGTTTGCGAACGCCCAACCGAAATTCCTCGGATATATCCTTCCTATCGTTTCGCTCGCACTTCCGAGCGTCGGCGGTCTTATGAAATGGATGCGCCGTTATATGATAGACCAGATGAACTCCGACTACGTAAAATTCGCAAGATCTCAGGGCTTGTCGGAGCGTGAGATTTACAGAACTCACATTTCGCGCAATGCCATGATCTATATAGTCCACGGTATCCCCGGCACCATTCTGGGCAGCCTTACCGGCGCTATCGTAACAGAGCGCGTCTACGGCTTCCCGGGCGTAGGTAACCTGCTTACCGAAGCTATAACAAGACACGATAACTCGATAATCGTTGCGGTTACCGTCTTCTACACGACCATTACGATCGTATCTATAATCTTAGGCGACCTGCTTCTTGCAAAATACGACCCGCGTATTTCACTGTCGTCGTCGAAAGGAGGCGGAAGATAATGAACGAAAACGAAAAAGACGTAAAGATAGAAAACGAGGACGAACTGTTCGTTCCGATAACCCAGGATATGATACAATCGGAGAAGATAATTGCTCCGCGTTACTCATACTGGAAATCCGTTTTCAGAATTTTCTTCAAAAAGAAAATAAACATCTTCCTTATAGCCGTATTCGTACTGATCTTCCTCGTCGCTTTTATCGTCCCGATATTCGCGCCGTACAATTATAAGGAAAACGTTACGATTTTGTCGTCGCAGAACCTTGACCCCGTTCAGGCGCTCAAGTTCTTCAGCGACAAACCCGAATGCGGACCCTCCATAAAGTGGATACTCGGCACAGGTCCTTACGGCAACTCCATCTTCTACGGTATTATTTCATCGGCAAGGACGTCGCTTCTTCTCTCCGTTATATGCGCCGCGATAAATATGACCATAGGTATCATATTGGGCGCGGTATGGGGCTATTCAAAGAAGTTTGACTCTGTAATGCTCGTTATATATAATATCATAGCAAATATCCCGTATATTCTTCTTATCACCGTTCTTGTTTACGTCGTCGGCGCGGGCTTCTGGAGCTTTATATTCGCTCTGACCGTCACCGGCTGGCTCAGCATAGCGTACTTCTTCAGAACGCAGGTCATGATAATCCGTGACCGTGAGTATTCGCTCGCTTCGCGCTGCTTGGGTACGCCTATCCCGAGAATGGTATCGAAAAACATACTGCCGTTTTTAACGAGCGTCATCGTCACGCTGCTTGCAACGGAGCTGCCGGCCTACATATCCTCGGAGGTCTATCTGTCTTTCTTAGGCATAGGTCTGTCCGCCGACGTTCCGTCGCTCGGACGTATGATATCTCAGGCTCAGGCGGCGTTCATGGTTTATCCGTGGGAATTCTGGCCGCCCGTGGCAGTCGCTGCCGCCATAACGATCATACTTTACCTCTTAGGACAGAATCTGGCTGACGCCTCTGACCCGAGAACTCATATGTAAAGGAGGGAAGAACTATGGAAAACAATGATAAAAAAGTCCTTCTCTCACTGAAAAACGTAGAGGTGAAATTCAACGTTCGCGGAAGGATCCTTACCGCGATAAGAAACGTTTCTCTTGACGTTTACGAAAACGAATCGCTCGCTATAGTCGGTGAATCCGGCTCCGGTAAATCCGTTCTCACAAAGACGTTTGCCGGAATGCTCGACAGCAACGGCTTCATAAGCAACGGCAGCATACAGCTGAACGACGAAGAGCTTGCCGATACCGTCGTAAACTTAAAGAGTATAGACAAAAAGCTCATAGCCGATATTTATAAGAGCATAAACAAGTATTCGCGTCTTGAAGCAGGCGCAAACACGTACAACGAGATCGAAAAGCTGAAAGCGGATAAGGAAGCGAAAGCCACGCTTTCCGAAAGTGACCGCAAACAGTTTGACGATAAGCTGAACGATATCAAATTCAAACGTACGGAAGCGTTCAACCTGAAACAGACGCTCGATTCCAATACCGATAAAGTCAAGTTAAAGGAAGTATCGGAAAAGATCACGGAGTATGACGCGCAGATCAAAGATCTTGAACTGAAGATCAAGGAAAAGATCAAGAGCAACGCGCGCGAGCTTAAGGCTGACACTGCTTATCAGAATGAGTACAACGCAAAAATGCGCGAGCTCAAAGAAAGATATAAGAATGAGACGTCGTCCTCCGCGCTTACGGAAGATCAGAAAAAACGCAACGAGATATTGGCTGACGAGGTTTATTTATCCGTCGGACGTTATCCCTTGCATCAGAGAGTCGTTCTCATATACAAACTGAAGCGTGAGATCAAAAAAGCCCTTACCATAGGTCTCGATCTTAACAGAAGCCGCGTTAAGAACGAACTGTTCGACAACGTGGCATTCAGAGTAAAACTGCTTGACAAGACGGAGGACAGACTGCATGGCACTTGCATACTTAACCTTGCAAAGGTCAAGTATACGAACGACTGGCAGCAGATAAGAGGACGCCGTATAGCGACCGTTTTCCAGGACCCGATGACGTCGCTCAACCCCGTTATAACGATAGGCAAGCAGATAATGACCGTCATACTGAAGCATCAGAAATGCTCTCAGTCTGAGGCGAGAGAACGCGCGCTCGATATAATGACGAAAGTCGGTATACCGGAGCCGGAAAAGCGTTTCAACGATTATCCGTTTGAGTATTCCGGCGGTATGAGGCAGAGAATAGTCATAGCGATAGCTCTGTCCTGCCAGCCGAAGATACTGATATGCGACGAGCCGACGACCGCGCTTGACGTTACGATCCAGGCTCAGATCATAAGGCTTATAAAAGACCTGCAGAAGCAGCTCGGATTTACGACCGTTTATATCACTCACGACCTTGGCGTCGTCGCAAACGTCGCGGAGAGAGTCGCCGTGCTTTACGGCGGTCAGATAGTCGAGCTCGGCACGGTCGAGGAGATATTCTACGAGCCGCGTCATCCCTATACGTGGGCGCTTATATCGTCTTTGCCGCAGCTTTGCGAAAAAGGCACGGACCTGTTCTCGATACCCGGTACGCCGCCGTCTCTTTACAACAAGATAGTCGGCGACGCGTTCGCGCCGAGAAACAAGTACGCAATGGCGATAGACCTTGTAAAAGAGCCGCCGATGTTCAAAATAAGCGACACGCATTATGCGAAAACATGGCTGCTTGACCCGCGCGCTCCGAAGGTCGAACCGCCCGAGAATATCAGAAACCTGCACGAAAAGATATCAAAGACGTACGTCGATTTCGGTGTCTGAGGAGGTCAATATGGAAAATACTGAAAAACAGGTAATATTATCTATACAAAACCTCGACGTAGTTTTCGGCCACGGCAAAAAGGCTTTCAAAGCCGTCGATAACGTAAGCTTCGATATTTACAAGGGTGAAACGCTCTCTCTTGTCGGCGAGTCCGGATCCGGCAAAACGACGATAGGACGCGCGATAGTAAGAATAAACCCCTGCTCCGCGGGCGCGATTTTCTACGACGGAAAGAAGATCTCAGGCAAACTGAGCCGCAAGGAAGACCGCGAGGTCATAAGAAAGATTCAGATGATATTCCAGGATCCCGCCGCGTCGCTTAACGAACGCGCGACCATCGAATATATCATCTCCGAGGGACTTTACAACTTCCACCTTTTCAAGGATGAAAAGGACAGGATGGAAAAGGTAGAGAGGATAATAGAAGAAGTAGGTCTTTTGCCCGAGCATCTGACGCGTTATCCGCACGAGTTTTCGGGCGGTCAGCGTCAGCGTGTCGGTATAGCGAGATCAGTCGTCATGGAGCCTGAATTCATTGTGGCTGACGAGCCTATATCCGCGCTTGACGTTTCGATACGCGCGCAGGTCCTCAATCTGCTGAAAAAGTTCCAGAAGGAACGCGGACTTACGTATCTTTTCATAGCGCACGACCTGTCGATAGTCAGGTTCATAAGTGACAGAATAGTGGTTATATACAAGGGCAAGATCATGGAGATAGCCGAAACGGAGGAGCTTTTCGCATATCCGCTCCATCCGTATACAAAGTCGCTTATTTCCGCAATACCCACGCCCGATCCGATACTTGAAAAACAGAAGCATCTGTTTGTATATGACCCGTCATTGCACGACTATTCCGTCAACAAGCCCGAGCTTGTTGACATAGGCAACGGACACATGGTTTACGGAAGCGCTCCCGAAATCGAGGAATACAAAAAGATCCGTTTCAATAACTAAGGACAAAAAACGAGCCGCAAACGGCTCGTTTTTTCGGTATTATCATGGACGAGAATAAAGAAGAAAAGCAGCCGGTAAAAACGAAAAAAAAGGAAAAAGAAAACCTGACGGACGAGGAGAAGAGCAAGAAATATCTTCCGCTTCGCATCGCCGCTTTTGTCGTCGCCGTCATAGCCGCCGTCGGATTTTTAACGTACGGCATAGTTATGATAGGACATAAGGATGAGGGATACCAGACCGTCGAACCCGACGCCGTTGACGATACTGTCGTTTACAGCGGAAATCTGAAGTTTGAGTACTATTTCACGGGCTCAAGCAGTGAGATCAAGCGTTCCCTGAATGAACTGCGGCAAAAATACGGCATCGCCGTAAACCGTATCGTAAAGCTTTTTGACGCGGATACCGAGTATGACGATTTCAACAATATCCATACGGTAAATACGAATATCGGAAAGGCTGTCAGAGTCAATACTGAGCTTTACGCGGTGCTTGAGGACGCGTACGCGAAAACAAAGGAGAACAGAGGCTATAATATGTTCGCGGGCGCGCTGTATAAGGAATGGAACAGTATCCTCGTGCTTGAAGATCCGGCTGAATACGACCCGCTGAACAACAAAAAAGAAGCGGAGAGAATAAAGAACATAAGTGAAATGGTAAACGACCTCAATAATTTTGAGCTTGTGTTCGATAAGGACGCGCAGACGGTAAAGCTCGTCGTATCGGGAAAATACAAAGCGTTTTCAAACGAAAACGAGCTTTCGGACGCGCCGATAATAGACCTTAACCTGCTTTATGAAGCGTATGAGATAAAAACTGTTTCGGAGAGCCTCGGCACGGACGGATATAAAAACGGATATTTCACCACATCGGGCGGTTTGTCTGTATCGCTTTCCGAAAACGATCATGACGCGGTGTACGACTTGCTGTTTTATAATAACGGCGCCGTACAGTCCGCCGCAAACGCGAAAATGACGAAGGGAAGCGCTCTGAGCCAGTTCCGCGCGTTTGCGTATAAGGATAAGGAATACTATTATTACACGGTCGAGATGAACGGTAAGACATACAGAAGAAACCCGTTTTTGACGGCGGGCGGAGAGTTCAACGACGTTATAATGTCTTCATACGTTTTATCGGACAGCTTGTCCGTCGTTGATACGTGCTACGCGAATATAGTGCTGCACGCCCAAAAGACCGCCGCGGACGTCGCGTCGGAAGCGGAGAAGCTTAACGCCGCCGTCGCCTATATCCTTCAGAACGACGCAAAACCTACGCTTTATATGAATAAAGCGGCGGAGAACGTGCTGGCGGTAAACCCGGATCTTGTAAAATAAAAACATACAAAAAAAGCGTTTGATAGGGAGAGGCTACGTAAAGAAGAAACTAACCCACTTTGACATCTTTCAATTAGAGAAAGTGTCATAGTGGGTTATTCTCTTTCACA
>CACZOH010000157.1 GCA_902782785.1 uncultured Ruminococcus sp.
CGAGCGCAAACGTCAGCGTCGTACCGTCGGGCGGCGGATTTTCCTCGCTTTTCTCGTGATATTTTCCGCCTTCACCCAAGCCCGGGTGCTCCGTCTCAGCGCTTTTCTTTGTTTTTTCCTGCTTTTTATCCTCTTTTTTGCATTCCTCTATCTCGATTTTCGCCGCGTCGTCGAGGCGAAGGGTGAGCTTGTAGCCGTGCAGTATCAGCTCCACGGGATCGCCCATGGGCGCGTATTTTTCAACGGTTATCTCCGTTCCCGGGATTATCCCCATATCGAGAAAGTGCTGATATAAAGCTCCCTCTCCGCCTACGCTGACGACCCTGCCGCAGCCGCCTATTTCAAGTTCCTTCAACGTCATATGCCGTTCTCCTCGAACCGTAATTGTATTTTCATTCCATCCTCGCCGCATACGGCGTTTTCAAACACCGGTTTTGCGTTGTCAAGATACTGTTCCGGATCCTCTATCATTTGCGAATAATGCGAAAGCCAAAGCCGTTTGACGTTCGCCTGTTTTGCGGTCAGCGCGGCTTCCCTGAACGTCATATGTCCGTGATCGTGCGCAAGCTCCGTCTGCTCTTCCTCCGCGTAAGTTGCGTCGCAGATCAGAAGATCCGCGCCCTCAGCCGCAGAAACGAGCGAGCCGCAGTACGCCGTATCGCCCGAGAAGACGAATTTTATCCCCTTTCTTTTCTCTCCCGTCACGTCTTCCGGTTTTACGGTCTTTCCGTCAAGCGTGACGCTCTGCCCTTTCTGAAGGAGCTTCCATTGCGTCACAGGCACGCCGAGCTTTTGCGCTCTGTCCGGCAGGAATTTGCCCGCGCGGTCAAGTGAAAAGCAGTAGCCGCGGCTCGGAATGCGGTGTTCCGTCGCAAATGGTATGAGCCTGTCTTCCGTCTGTCTTCCGCCCAAAAGCTTTGAGAGATATATGCCCTCGCGCGGCAAAACGAACGGTCTTATCTCAAACGAGGTAAAGCCCGTCAGCCGTATAATCGGTTCAAGCGCGGATCGCAGTCCCTCGGGTCCCGTTATATAAAGCGGCTCCGTCCTTCCCATGCTGAACATAGTCTGAAAAAGCCCGGGCAAGCCGAAAATATGGTCCCCGTGATAATGCGTCAGCGCTATTATATTCGTTTTCATCAGGCTTACGCCCGCTTTTCTCGCGGCTGTCTGCGTTCCCTCTCCGCAGTCGAAAAGGATGCTGTGACCGCCGCACGTAAGAAACGCGGAGGTCAGAGCCCTCTCAGGTATCGGCATAAGGGAGGCTGTTCCGAGAAGTGTAATATCCATCATTTTATTATACCGTATATTTTATTTCAAATAAAGTATGATGCGGCCGTTAT
This sequence comes from uncultured Ruminococcus sp., assembly GCA_902782785.1. Classification (GTDB taxonomy): domain Bacteria; phylum Bacillota; class Clostridia; order Oscillospirales; family CAG-272; genus UBA1248. Next base: position 1,344 of record CACZOH010000157.1, read on the forward strand.
CGGATAAGAACGTGTCGGCGTCCGCCGCGGTTCCGCACTTTACTTCAACGCCGTACTCAAAGCCGCGGTATACAAGCTTTACCGCGTTGTTTTCCGCTTTCTTTTCCGGCTCGTCATCGCCCTTTTTGCTCTCGTTTACGAGCGTAAAATCACCGTCCGCTTTAAATTCGATACCGTCCTCGCAGAGGGAGACGCGGAAGTCTCCGACAGGCGTTTTTTGAAACGTTACGTACGCGCTGTTTTCGTCTTCCCCGTACAAAACGTCTTTGTAAGTCAACCTCTGACCGTTTGCGTACGGATACAGACCCGCGCGGACGCCGTTTCCGCTGTACCGGTTGCCGTCGACGAACGGAAGATTGTCAAACGTCATCGAAATACTGTCGTTGACGGTGTCGAGATATCTTTCCTTATAACCCTCTCTGAAAAGGAAAATATCCCTGATCCAGAAGCTGTCAAGCTCGCAAAATACGTTTGAGCGGTAGTTTTTGCAGTTATACCAGACAGACTTCCTGTTTTTTCTTTGTTTGTCGGAAAGAGCGGATACGGTCGTCGGCGGCGTTTCTTTGAACGAGCTTTTGAACCATCTGCCCGTCTCCGAAAGCGTCAGAGCCTCGATTTTGCCGGTTTTTACGTATTCGTTGAATTTCTCAAACTGATACGTCAGTCCGGCGCGCATCGAACCCCAGCCGAACGAGTTTTCCTGCCCCGCCTGCGTATAGCTGAAATTGACAGAGCGGCCGCTGAAATTCTCGGCAAGATACCAGTCCACCCATCCGGGATTGCCGCCGCCGTCGCTTCCGCAGTAAACGGGCTCAAGCGTCGCGACGCCCTGCCATTCCGCCGCCGCGCCGTTAACGTCAAGCCCCATATCGTACTGATATATCGGGTCGGAACCGAGCATACGGAAAACGGGTATGTTTATCTGCTCTTCCTTCGACTGCGCGGGACAGAACATATTGTTTTTGCAGGGATAATACGCCTGGTTGTAATAACCGCCCCATAAGGTGTAGCCGTCCGTTCCCCACTGGTCGCGGCATTCGCACGCGGCGTCGATACCGTATTTTTTCGCCGCGTATCCGTACGTGTGCGCATCTATCGCCCACGAGCCTAAACTGCGCGGATATTCTCCGTAAACTTCCCTGAATTTTTCAAAAAGCACGTCTAAAAGTCTTTCGCGCTCCTCCGGCTTATACGCTATCGTAAAGCCCGCGTTTGCGTGATAATCCCACGGGAAGCCCTCTCTGCCGCGCCAGACGACGCCCGCCGCCTCACACTGGGACTGAACGACCTCAAGCCATACGCCGACCTCGGTCTTACCGTTTCTTTCTTTCAGTATCTCTATGAATTTATCGTCGCAGAGAGTGTCGTACATCAGAAGGAACGTACCCGGAAGATCGTATTTGTTTAACAGCTTTATCTGCTCCGAGACCGGTGTGTAAAGATCCATCTCCTGCCGCGGCTCGCATCCGCGAACGAAATTGATTATATTTAATATTTGTCTTTTCATATATATTATCCTTTTGATATTCTTTTTTTGATTATACCACCGAAAACCGATAAAGTCAATAAAAATATAAAAAAAAAGAAACGGGCGTAATACCCGACCGTCATAAGGAAGTTTTTTCACCTCACGTTCGAGTGGTGAGTAAGTGCGCACTTAAGAAAAGCAGACTGAGAACAA
>CACZOH010000158.1 GCA_902782785.1 uncultured Ruminococcus sp.
ACTATACGTAACAGCAAGGGGTTTAACGAAGCAGGAGCGGCGAGATGCCGTCCGAAAACGTGGTTCGGATAATTCTCGTTACCCTAAAAAAACAGGAGAAAGAACATGAACTATACGTACGAGCCCGAGGAATACGCAAAAAAGCTTGAGGAGTATTACGAGCTTGAAAAACTGACCTTCTCACCGGACGACGACAGAAAAACCGTTATTGAAAAGCTTGAAGAAAGAAGCGCAAAAAAGCGCGTGATCGCCGACACGGTCAATACGATGATCCGCGAATATATCGAGACATTTGAAAAGGATCCGGAAGCGGCGACTGCCGAAGACGTTGAATTGCTCGACCGTTTTATCCGGTCTCTGCAGACCGGACAGGGCTTCAACACACAATGCCCCGATCCTGCTGTTATGCTCAGAGCACAGCGGATACGCAAGGCGTATTTTGAGAGGACCGGCAATCTTGAAGAGCTGATCGGAAGCATTTCAAACTGCAACCACTATTACCTTACGCTCTTTGCGCTCCATTCAAGCGCTTTCAGCAGCTCCCCCTACGGCGAGGAGATTTTGAAATATATGGATCGCTTTGCGGAGCTTTCTTCATACCGGCGCGCCCAGTTTATGACGGTCGTCGCGCGTATGGCAGTGGTACAGGCAAGAGGCTTTGACGAGGACAGCTTCTCAATGGACCGCATCTGGAGAGCTTGCCGCCTTGAAAAGGAGCTTTTTGAAACAGACAGTAAGACGCCTCCCACGGCTCAGCCTGACCCGAGAGCTCAAAAATCCGGTGTTCCCGATAACTATGCGGCAATGCTTTTGCAGAACTGCCTGATGTCAGCGGTAAACGCCTTCAGCGATTACTGCGTGCACGAAAAAGACGCGGGCAGACCGGTTGACATTGAAGCCATGAGACCGCACGTTCAGCCGCTTTTGGATGAGCTGCGTGACGATATCGAAAACGGGCGTGACTACGTCGGAATACCGTTCCACGTCGCTTTGCTTCTCGATATGGCGGACTTTCATCTGGGCAAGATCAGCATAGAAAAATTTATAGAAAACTGCGATAACCGCAGGCGGGAGGCGATTTCCGCAGATCCGCGTTTACGGCTCATAATACTGTCCGATATCGACGTAACGTATCTCACGTACGTGTTCAAATACAGCGGCTACGGGGCGGCAAAGATCGGAGATCTTTGCCGCGCGCGTCTGGATGAATCCTTGCCGCAGCTTCTGCAGACCGCAAAAATGGTCAACGACGTCCAGTTCAACTCGGTCCCGATGAAGTACATAACCTGCGCTTCGTATACAAGCCGGTTTTCGGATTTCGCCGAGGCTGTTCTGGATCTGTCGGTCTATTCCGACAAGCCGCTGTTCATACACACGGCTATGGTGCGTGAAATGAGCCGCGCGATATTCGATTATATGATTGAACACGAGCCGGAGTTTTTCAACGGCGTCGCAGGTCACGACACTGCGTATATCCGCGAAAATAAGGACGAGATGCGCGCCCTGCTCGACGACTGCTGTATGTATCACGATCTGGGTAAATTCTGGATGCTGGATATAACGGACAACTCGATGCGCCGCCTGACAGACGAAGAATTCTTACTGATCAAAGAGCATCCGCTTCGATTCGACGATATTTACGCACGCGTCGACGAAAACGATGAGCGCTTTATCTGCATACGCGACTGCGCGCTGACGCATCATCTCTGGCACGACGGCACGCGCGGCTATCCGAATGTTCCTCAAACGAAAAACCGCCCGTTTGCCGATATCCTGGCAATAGCGGACAGTATTGACGCCGCCACAGACTTTCTCGGCAGACCGTACAATTCCGGCAAAACCATAGATCAGCTGATCGCAGAATTTCAGGCGGGCGCAGGTACTCACTACGGTCCGGAAGCCGCCGCGGCGCTTTCCGCGGAAAGTGTGCGGGACAGACTGCAATACATGATAACGGACGGCAGAAGAGAGATTTATTATCAAATATACGCATTCAACAAGCTCAATAACGCTTAAACCGGCGGCACAAGGCTCGTCAACAGTCACCGCTCAAAAACGCTTCCCCGAAGCGTTTTTTTCACTGCTTCGAATCCCGCACTTGAAGATAAGAGCCAAAGAAAAGGGGCTGTAAAAAAATTCCCATAAAAGAAATCACAGCAAGGTGAGTTTGCTGTGATTTTTTACATAAAAGTAAACGACTGCCCCTATACAGAGACAGTCGAGTGGTGGTATAATGAAATTAGAATCATGTTGGCAGGGATGCTTATGGATTGAATGATGGCGATTCTATGATCAGTCACTCTTGTTATATCTTTGCAATACTTGAAGCTGCTGGGTGTATTAACAGAAGCAGGGGCAGGATCGATAAAAAATAAAGATCCTGTCACCGGCTCTGCCGGTAAATAATCTAACGTCGACATTAACACCATCCCTTTGGTCAATGAAAAGTTGACCAAAGGGACGTTTTGTTTTAGTGTTTGACAATTATAAAAGAATGTGATATAATATGAAAAAATGATAAATGAGGTGTTCCCATCGTATAAAAAAATCGTAGTTTTTACCGGATCTTTTAATCCCGTGACTGTCGCTCATTTTGAAATAATGTCGGACGCGGTCGAAAAGACGAACGCGGACGAAGGCGTATTCGTTACGACCAACGACAAATATCTGACCAAAAAATCCCTTTTAGAGGTCAAAGTCCCCTCAAGTTTCAAACTGTCCGAGCAGACGCGCGGCGATATGCTGCGCTCGCTTGCCAACGAAAACCCGAAGCTCGGTTATTGGGGAAACGAGATAGGCGGTATTTCGGCAAACACGTATAAAACGCTTGTGAAGATCATGAAGGACAAAAAGAAACAGTATCCCGGCGAAGATATAACGCTTCTCTTTTTGTTCGGCGGCGACAAGCTCCCGCACGTCTCTCACTGGGATAATGCAGATAAAATGATCGGGCTCTGCGAGTATCTCGTTTATACGCGCAACGCCGATCTTAACGCCGTTATCGAAAAGGATCTGTTTCTGACGGCGCACAGGAACAGAATACATATTATGCAAACCGCGAATGAAGACCTTGAGGACGTCAGCTCCACCGAAGTCCGCCGCCGTTTCTTTGCAGGCGAGGACTATTCAAAACTGATGAACAAAGGTCCGTACCGCATATTGCAGAGCTTTTCGCCCGATGATTTTCCGCCGGTAACGCCGGAGGATATAGTAAAAGCGCACATCCTATACGGCGGGCGGTTCGGCAGAGGCGCCGCACGGATCCAGGTATATAAGAATAATAAAGAACTCTTTAAAAAATGGGCGGAGCCGTGGCTTGGCGATAAAGAACGCCACGGAGAGGCGAAGGTCTACGACAGATCTTTTACCGCAACCGCGCCTACTCAATCCGTGCCGACCGTCACCGGCTGTGTAAACTCCGACTGCGTCGATGTCGCAAAACGGCTGATAGACGAAGGGTTTAATCCGGCGATACTGAATCCCACTTCACGCGTCTTTCCCTGCGGAGATTATCACAACGGAGCAAACGCACAGGAGGAGAGCCTCTGTCGCGCGTCCACGCTGTCGCAGTCGCTTTACCGGTTCGGCGATACGAAATATAAATGCGTGCGCGAAGCCGACGTCACGATCCGACCCGGCGTGTATCCGCTGGATATAAACCACGGCGGTATATACTCGCCCTGCGTAACGTTTTTTCGATATGGCGAAGATTCGTATTACGCTTTGCGCGATGAGAAATTCGACTGTCCCGTCGTGTCCGTCGCGTCGTTATCCAATATTGAAAAACCTAAATATAACGACGACGAGCGCGCGTATCTTGGTAGCGACGGCAAACTGACCGCCGATGGCAGAGCGATAGAACTGAACAAGATACGCACGGTATTCCGCATAGCGCTGGATAACGGTCACGACAGTATGGTACTCGGCGCGTTCGGCTGCGGCGCGTATAAGCTCCGCCCCGACGAGGTCGCCGCGCTTTTCCGGCAGGCGCTGAACGAGCCGGAATTCAAAAACAAGTTTAAAAAGCTCATATTTGCGATATACGAGGGTGTTCCCTCTCCACGCAAAGACCCGATGGGCAGCGACGGAAAATTCGCGCCGTTTTATAATGAATTCAATTAAATACGAAGGGAGATATCTATGGAAAACAAAAACATTTTGCTTTTAAGGCACCATCCCAGAGACGTCAAGTTCACGAACGGTTTTTATACCAATCAAACAGAAGAAGATCTTGAAAAATATGAGATTATAGACGTTACGTCGCGTGCGGAACGTAATAAAGAATTTATGAAAGATCATCCCACGTTTGTAAAAGATCTTTCCCCGTTCTTCATCGGTCCCGTCACCGGGCCTGACGGCGCGGTCGCGCATATATTTGAGATCTTCTGGCAGTGCGGCAAGGTTTATCCCTGCCACGACGACAACGGCAAACCCAACGCGGATTTCTTTAAATGGCGCAAAGAATTTTACGATAAGACCGAATGCACGAAAGACCTTATGCGCCACGCGTGCCACGACCTCGGTTATGAAAACCGGGACTGCCGCTATTTCGCTTATTACGATAAATCAAAAAAGGATTATATACCTCTTAACTACGTGGAAGCGCGTAAGAAGGTATATTTCCCGGAATACGCCAAGCTCATTTATAACACGGATTCTTTCAACTGGATGAAGGGTCTTGTTGACGGGGGAAAAAAGATAGCGCTCGTCGACTTTGACGGTTATAACTATAATGAAGAATGCGGATTGATAGGCAAATATAACGAATATTCAAATAAGTGTAAGAAGAATAAAATCACTCCCGCGCTTAAAGAAAGCGATTTCACCGCTGTCAACTCAATGAAGAATGCAATTAACTGTCCGTTTATGGCCGCCGGTCACGGATTTGTGATAAAGGCGCTTTTGCAGGGCGATATAGAGGTTGAAAACGGAGAAGTTACAGATAAAGAAGGAATTTTGGTGTAATATTAAATATTTTGTTGTGTCCGACGTTCACGACCATTACAGTCTGCTGCGCGCGGCTCTTGACGAAAAAGGATTTGATCCGAAAAACGAAGAGCACAAGCTCATTATTTGCGGGGACGCGTTTTATAACGGACCTGAGCCTGCCGAGCTTTTTGAATATCTTAAAACTCTGCACGAAAAAGGCAGACTGATCTTCGTTTACGGAAACCACGATTACGAGCTTCTCGAATGTTTGGAAAAAAAGAAATTCGGCAGAGGCGGAAACCGCAGATGCGCCGAAATGCTGACCTGTAAGACGGATCTTACAGACGAAGAGCTTGCCGAGGAGTGCGAAAAGATCGGTTTTACGGTTTTTCTGAAAAACGTACCCGTAACGCATTTTGAAACGGAGCATTACGTGTTCACACACGGCTTTCTGCCGAGACGTGACGACTGGCGGAAAGCAACAGACAAACAATGGCGCAGTGCCGCCAGTCTTGACGGGATGCGCCTGTCGATGCACGACGGTATAAGCGTACCGGGCAAAAAAGTTGTTTTCGGTCATTACTGCGCTGCACGGTGTTATATTATGCAGAACGCAAGCGAAGAAGACTGGAAAAATAAAATTTACAGAGCAGAAACTTGAAGAATACCGCAAAGAGTATATCAATAAGGATCCGGACGGTGCGCCGTATATGTGTGTGAAAAACGCGGATTCAAAAGATATAAGAACAGGCGACTGTATTCGTATGGGTAAATATAATCACCGTGACGTACTGTGGAGAGTTACGCATATTCAGGGCGACGAGGCGCTGATAGTGGCTACGGACTGTCTGGAATCCACGTATATTGTAAACGGACAAATTGAGCGTGAAAGCGAAAACTATGAAAATTCATCGATCCACGCATTTACAAGGAATCTTCGTTACTCTCTTATCCCTCATCGCGAATATAAAGATGATGAAGACGAGATCAAAAACGAATTTGATTTTGAAGAATTACTTGAAAGAAGCTTTCAGATTTTGTAAAGAACTAAAGAGTGTAATAATACCGGATAGTGTAACGTTTATCGGTGATAAGGCTTTTTACGGCTGTAAAGAACTGATAATAAAAGCGTCCGTCGGTTCTTACGCTCACAAATATGCGTCAGAAAACGGTATCGCCTTTGAAGAGATTTAAGTATAATCAAAAACCATTACAGTAAAAACAAAGAACTTGCAGAAATATCGGACGTTATCGGAAACAGCCGGAAAAATGTATAATTGTTTTTGAATCAAAAATCTTTGGTTGACAAATGTTGACATTTATGATATATTTAAAATCGGAGGTGAATTCATGTCTTTTAACGATTATATAAGAGAGCACAGTAAGGAACTGGGGCTGAAACAGACGGATATTGCGAAGAGTCTAGGTGTCACCAAACAAGCCGTCAGCAAGTGGTTCAATGGGCAAGCAACCCCCGATAAAGGATTGTTGCCCGGTCTGGCAAAAACTCTTAAAATTGATATGACAGAGCTGACAAGCCGTTTATTTGATGAGACGGGATCAGCTGCTGTTCCGGCGGCTCGTGTCAAGCCAAAGAAAAAAAACGTATACAAACTGTATTCGGCGCCTGATCTGATGGTTGAGTTTCCTCAAATGGGATTCAGCCAGGAAGAGGGAAAGACGTTTTGCATTGTATGCGACGAGGATACCGTTGATTCGTTTATGGAGAAAAACGCCGGGCCGTTCGGAGTTAAACTGATTTATCCGAAGGATAAAAAAGAAAAGATAATAAATGAAAGATCCGCCGGCTGGAGATCATACGAAAAAGAGGAGTTGTTTGATTTCTTTCTTGACGATTGTCTGAAAAAATACAGATCCGACCTTATTGTCGGCGGCGCCAGAAAAATCTACGGAGACGCGGTCAGAAGCGTTATCATATCAAAATACAAAAAAACCGTCACTTTTGAAAAACTGAAAGCGCTTTTGGAACTCTCGGGCACGGAGTACGACGCGTATCATAGAGAAATATGCGAGGAGCTCGTTGAAGCGGAAAAAGCCGTTACGGAAAACCCGATTTTTGACGGCGACGTATCATACAAAGACAAATACGCGTTTTTCAACGCTCAGTATATGATCAACACGCTTGCACAAAAAGCGTTTGAATATGATTTTTTTAATGAATATCACGGATTTTTTTCGGAGGAAAAGTTTCACACCGTTATAACAGACAAGGATCTGAAAAAATACAATGCAAACCTTCAGACTTATGACGGTTATGCTGCCGCACAAAAAATGTTCAGGCAAAAAGCCGCAGAGTCCGGCACCGGCTCAAGATACCGTTACGATCTGGAAAGACATAACGGAATAAAAAATCCGCTCAATTATTCTTCGATAGATGAATATATGGAGAGTCTCGACGGTCTTGACAAGGACGAGCTTCTGAATGAGCTTTGGCGGTGCCAACGACTTAATAATGCGATAAACAATGCTTTGAACGAGGCCGTCTGTGCAGCACAGAATTTTATAGACAATAATTTTTACACAAAATATAATCAAAGCGAAGATTTTCGCGGTGATATAAGAAGATTGCTGGAATACAGGATCAGAGAAGAAGAGCGTTACGATGATGACCTCGGCAGATGTAAAGATCTGCTCAAAAAAGAGCTTGAAAAACTGTTTGGCGAATATATAAAGCTCCGTGAAAAAACAAAAGAATACAAAAATTACGGCAATAACAAAAAGTATACCGGAAACGAGCCGAAAGGCGACATAAAAGCCGCGATATTTGATGAATGCTTCAAAATGTCAGGTCACGCGGGGGAAGCGGACGGATGTTATATAAAACTCAGTTCGTTTGTAAACGACCTCGGCGCACACGTTTGCTCTTGGTATTATCATCTGACCGGCGTAGTGCTTGATCCCGCTTCCGGGCAGACGGTCAAAAGCGACGAGGCAAAAAATATGCTTTTCAGGTTCAAAGACGACGGCAGAATATCATTTGCGGACACGATCGATCCGATGAAAGCCGAATTGAAAAAAATGATCAGGAAAACCGGCAGATGATCCCGGGGGTTATCTCAAAAAGAACGTATTATAAAAAAATGCAGTTTATAGCAGGATTTTTGTTTAAAAATGTTGACACGTAGTGAAAAATATTGTATATTATATATGAAAAATGATATTGAATATGATTCTATATATCATTTTATCAGATTTATCTAATAGTTTTCAAAATCCAATAGAAAGGAATAACAAAAAAATGACAATCGATCAAACAAAAATCTACGACGAATGCGTCAAAAAGTTGCCCTTAACAACATCGCGCCTTAGTGATGAGTATTATTATGATTCATTGCCTTTGTGCGTGATCGACGCAGTGTTTTCAATTGGAGTGAGATATCCTTCAACAAGAAATACTGTAATCAAGTTTTGCAATAATCAAGGCGCTTTAACCCGCATCTCTCCGCCTCCAAGCAAACAATCTGACGGTTACACGATAGACGATCTTTTATCGGCGATTTCTACGCAAGTAGACAAAGGTGCTTCTAAAATTTTTGAAAATACCCAAAAAACATCATCAAAAAACGGCATATTAAAGTCAAAAGCCGTTTATGAATTTGCAACCGTTTTAAAGAACAACGATATTCAAACGTTAAGCGATATACGCAGCGCGAATAACGCAAAGATCAATAAAATAGAAGACGAAATCAAGAAGATTAAAGGGCAATCAAGCGGAATCTCTTTTTCATATTTTCTTATGCTGTCAGGCGATGATGACCATATGAAAATTGACAGATGGCTGTTGAGATTTGTTGAAGGCGCAACGGGCAAAAAATATACCGTTTCCACCGCCTACTATGATCTAAAAGAGGTATGTAAAGAATTGCAAAAAACATATACATCAATGACTCCGCGTTTGTTGGATCATATAATATGGAATTATATGAAATAAAATGTCTCAGCCATTAAATAATTGATATAATCCCCATAGAGTAGACACTTGAAAAAACAAAAGTTTTCAAGACTACACTATGGGGGTTATTAATGTTAAGAAGAAAGAACAAAAAATACAGCTTTAATACCGGCTGTCGGGTTACGATTGCCGGTATATAAGTCAGGGTCAACTGAACGTTGACCCTTTTTTATGGTTTGATTTTTTTGGACGGTTTGTAGTATGATATGAACCGTAAGCAAAAAAGCGTTTTTGAAGGAGGTTTTATCTATTATGACTCAAACACAAATCTTTGACCGCGCAGCGAGCGAATTCAACAGACCTTTTACACTTGAAGAGATCACGGCAAAGCTTCACGAGGCGGGCAGAGGCTGGACAGCGCCTGACGCCTACATAAAAAGCTGTATCAGAGACAGAACCGTGAAAAAGAAAAAAATGAGAATCACCGAAGACGGTTCTTACGAATGGATCGGCTATATGATATGAACCGTAAATAGAATAATAAAACGTTTAAAGGAGGATTTTGATATGGCGAACAGACCTGTTTTTGAAAAAACAAATGAAAAGCCCTATTATTTTGAGAGAGGCGTGGACTTTACCTGGAACTCGGGTTTCAGCCCGTCTCAGAAAAAGAAGAATGTTACTGCTATTCATGAAGCCTACAAAGAATTAAACGGTAATTCTGAGAAAAAAGTGCTTGAGATATCCTCCAAGTCTGAGGAGGACCTCGGCATCTCTCTCAGCGCTTTCAACATGAAAAGGTGTATGGGAGAAAGGAATATAACTGTTGAATGCGTATATCAGGGCTCAAAAGTTTTTGAGAACGGCGGACCTTATACGGATCTGTATGATAAGACGTCACGCGAAGCAAAAAAGGACCCCAGACTTCAGAACAGCGGAGCTTTAAAGGCTTTTCAGTGCGGAAGCACAATATATAAGCCGGATAATCAGCGTTATTCAAGATACGTATTTTATGATTGGCTTTATATAACGGCTTTACTGGATAATGAGGATCTTCTCAAAAAGCTGAGAGAGTATGACGGTTTTACTGACGTGGAATACAATCCAAATAAGAGCGGCGCCTGTCAGGCGCGTTCAGCCGCCATCGCGATGTCGCTTGATGATAAGGGACTGCTGGACGATAGGATCAGGGACTTTGATTATTTTTTGTCGCTGTTCGTATAAACATTGATTTAAGCCGAATTCCGCGGGGACTTATCCGGTACCCGCGGAAAACCGGCTTATAACATACGTTATGGCAAAATATGTCAATCGATAGTTGATCGTGATTATATGTTTAATTTGACAGTTTTTGAACGGAGGTTTTTATGAAAAAAACAACCCTTGCTCATATACTTAAAACGTATGATAATATCTTATGGTACCCTTCGGCTGGGGTCGGTTTCAATATTGTCGACATTTTCTCGCCTGAAAAACTGAAGATGTTAGGTATTGAAAAAGATGAATGCCCGGACTGCTTTCTTCTGACGGATTATGATCCGAAGCCCCTTTTTGAAAGCCTGTTTTATAACACTCCGTGCAAAAATGATACATACGTTTATTACAACAAAAACGGCTGCGTCGTCACCGCCTTCAACGAAAAGCGGCTGCCGGATATAAATATCGGATACGATCCGGCTATGGTATCCTTTTGGCAGGACTGCGATCTGCCGGATCAGTACGGCGTCGTTTTCACCGCCGATATTCTTATAGAATATGAAAACGGGCACAAATATATTTCAAAGCTGATATATGCTGCGGCGGAAAATACGCGGTTTTTATATGATTACCTTCTGAAAAACAAAATCAGGATCAAATACCTTGTCCGCTCCTGTTACGGTTACGGCTTCGGCGGCGGGCGCTCTACGGGTATGGCTCTCCGTCATCTTCTGAAGGATCTCGGCGTACAGTATTTTGCTGACGACGAGAATACCGGCGGCGACGGCGAAGACGTCGCAGACCGTTACCTGACGGATGATCAGCGCGAAACGGTTCCGGTACTCGAAAAGATCACAAACCTTACGTCTGACTTCGGATTTCAGGGATACGGAGAAGTCGTACTGTATAAAGTAAAAGGTTTTGAACGGTGCGCACCAGTAACGTATTCAGACTGAGTGTCAACCGTAAGTTGATTCATTTTTAATGTTTGACTTTTCGGATTATTTATAGTATAATAAAGGAAAATAAAAAACGGAGGATAAAACCATGACGAAAGAAACGCCTATAAGAAACTTTTACGGGAAGACTCTCGGATACATCAGAACTGATGAAAAAGGAAACAAAACGGTTTTTGATTTTTACAAAAGGATACTCGGATATTACGATGCGAAGCGGGATGTAACGATGGACTTTTACAAACGCGATATCGCTCGCGGCGACGCAACAGGGATGCTCATAAAAGACGAATAATAAGGACAGTCTAATATCTACGCCCGGATCGGCTTCGATCGGTCCGGGTGTGTTTTGCGGATCATCAAGATGCAAAAGTCAACCGAAAGTAGACACAATTTTAATGTTTGAAAAAACACCCCGGTTGTGATATATTATAATCAATAAATAATAACCAACCCAAAACCCATGTTCTTTGAAAACTTAATATCCTGCTTATCCTGCCGCGATGATCATCGGGGATACTGCAGGAACCAAAACACGTTGGACCAAACAATATATACCGTTGTGATATCAAGGGAGGTGTTATATATGTTTTATTATAAAATATCAGCTGAACTTCAGCCCGACGCTTTACCGGAACACGAGAGATCACGCAGAAGACCGAATAAAACGGCAAACAGGATCAAAGATAAAGTCATTTCCTATAACCGGAAGAATCCGGATACGTTTTTCATGATCTCGGATATTGACGACGACGGGATTTCCGCCGCGGCTGTATCGACGACAAATGCTCTAAGCGAACGGCAGGCGGCTGATTTTTTTGATTTTCTTGAAATCACATACGATTCCGTCGATCTCGAAGAAACTGTTCTTGAAACTTTGAAAGAACAGATCGATATATCGATAATGAATCAATACACCGAACAGCGAGTAAGCGACGTTTTAAGACGGTTCGGCATAGAGCCTCTGCGGCACAACAGCAGCTACGGGATAAACTATGACGAATACATAACAGAGGAAATAACAAAAGATAATATATATAATTCGGCGCTCAAAACGTCGTCATCCGTATCGCTTGAAAGCGAGCTTGTGCGCATATATTCAAAAAGCGCTGCTCCGGAAGTAAGCGGTCATCCGGTACATTACTTTATTGAAACGGACAACAAAAATGAAAACGAGAACGTTCTGTCGGTTCTCCTCCCCGCCCTTTATTCACAGGGCAGGATAAAAAGCCGTAAATACTGTGTGATCAGCTTTACGCCCGACGATCAGTACCCCCGCTCATATTACGAATGTATCTACAAAAACTGCACCGGCGGTACGGTCGTGCTCAATATGAACGACGAACGAATGGGAAAAACCTTTTCTGACTCCGGACTCGTTTCAATGTGCCGCGAGATGATCAGAAAGTACCGTCATGACGTATTGACGATCGTCTGTCTTCCGCATTCATGCGGGAAGCTTAAAGATATGATTTTACAGAATTCAGATAATTCATGTTTTGTTGAAATATATGAAGATGAGTTTAAAAATGAAAAAGCGCGTGATCATCTGAAAACCCTCGCAAAAAATCACGGCGCCGCCGCCGATAAAAAGCTGTACTGCGCTGTCATACCGGATAAAACGTATATAAGAGACGATCTCACGGAAATATTCAATGCCTGGTACGACGAAAAACTGAAAAGGTCGATTTTTACGCAATACAAAAACATATCGAACAAAAGGACAGACGATTCGGCGCAGTCAAACAACGCCGCGCTGGACGAACTTTACGGGATGATAGGTCTTGAAAATGCGAAGAAAACGATAATCAATGCGCTCAATTATTATAAGATCCAGAAAAAGTATAAAGAGTTCGGCATATCTCAGGATAAGCCCGCCATGCATATGGTATTCACCGGAAATCCCGGCACCGCGAAGACTTCCGTTGCGAGAATTTTCGCGAAGATAATGAAAGAAAACGGGATGCTTTCGTCAGGTCATCTTGTGGAAGTCGGGCGCGCCGATCTCGTCGAAAGATACGTCGGCTGGACGGCGAAGAAAGTGATGCAAAAATTCGACGAGGCAAAAGGAGGCGTTTTATTCATCGACGAGGCGTATTCGCTTTCCAGCACCGATCACGGCGCAAACTCCTACGGGGAAGAGGCGATAAACACGATAGTACAGGAAATGGAGAATAAAAGAGACGATCTGGTCGTTATTTTTGCCGGATATCCGGATGAAATGAACGAATTTCTCGACAGGAATCCCGGTCTTCGTTCGCGTATCGCGTTTCATCTTGAATTTCCCGATTACAGCACCGGCGAATTGTGCGAGATCGCAAGATCGATAGGTCAGACCAAAGGCGTAACGATAACAGACGAGGCGATGAAAAAGCTTGCCGTTCTGTTTGACGCCGCGAGAAACGAAAGCGATTTCGGCAATGGCAGATACGTCAGAAACGTAATAGAAAGATCCAGAATGAACCTTGCCGCAAGAGTGGTTGATATGGATCCGGACGATATAACCAAAACGATCCTCACCACCATAGAGGTAGAGGATATCGAACAGCCGAAAATCACGGAGAAGCCGGTCAGACGCATCGGCTTCTCCGCCTGAAAGAAACACGGAAAGGAACAGGTCATAAATGATGCAAAAAGATAAATTCGGAAAGAAGTTCGTTGACTGCATATGCGATTCAAAATTAATAAAACCCGAGCCGCTCCAGAAAGTGTATATCGAAAGACACGGGGATGAGATAAGGGCGAAAAAGATATTGCCCGGGCATACGAAGCCGATAGAAGATGAGGACGAGCTCATCAAAAGAGCGGTGGCTGAGATGTTTTACTGGTGTCTGCACATATCGACCGAACACGATGAACTCGTCAAATGGTATCATCCTTACGTATATAAGGCAAGTAAAAACGAAAAAAATGATATTGAACTGAAGATATACGCATATTCGAGCTTCGAGGCAGGCCGCGGACCTCTGGACCGTCCCGTAATAATAAACAGTTGGGAAGATTTCAGTCTCGTGGTAAACGGTATCATATCCGACGATGATCTGACGCAGAATAATCTGTATGCGGTCATAAGCGATATTTTCTTTTATCTCTTCAGGAAAAGTCCAATGCTCAATTCAGTCAATATGTACGATACTTTACTCGGAATCGTAGAAAATAGTGATAATATAACATAAAAATTCATTTTAAACAGTTGTATTTTTATGTAAAATATGGTAGAAATAACATATAGATACTATTAATGAAAATCGAAGGATAATAAAATGAGCAATTTTGTGATTGAAAACGGAACTCTTGTTAAATACACAGGTAAAGAAACAGATATAATCATTCCGGACGGTGTGATAACGATTGGCAAAGAAGCATTTAAAAAGTGTAAAATAAAAAGAGTGGTTATACCTAACAGTGTAACTGAAATATGCGACTGGGCGTTCTCATGCTGCAAAGAACTTGTCGAAATAGATATATCGGATAGCGTAATTTTAATAGGTAATTGTGCATTTCATGGCTGTAGCGATCTTGAAAGCATAGTTGTGGATAAAAATAACGTGGCGTACCATTCATCATATAATTGTATTATAGAAACGAAAAGCAAAAAACTTGTGGCGGGATGTAAAAACAGCTTTATACCGGATGACGGGAGCGTAACGTCGATTGGCGAAAAAGCGTTCTATGGTTGTAGCGATCTTACAATCATAACAATTCCGGACAGCGTAACGAAAATAGACGATTTGGCGTTCTCCGAATGTAGCAATCTTGAAATCATAAAGATAGGAAACGGATTAAAGTCAATAGACTCGAATGCGTTCTACGGTTGCGACAACCTTAACGAAGTATATATAAACGACATTGCAAATTGGTGTGATATAGTTTTAAATAATAATCCTATTCGGCATACACATAATCTTTATTTGAATGAAGATTTGGTAACGGATCTAATTATCCCTGACGGTGTGACGAGAATAGGCAGACATGCATTTGCAGGTTGTACCAGCTTTACAGTCGTGGTAATTCCGGACAGTGTAACGTCAATAGATGATTATGCGTTTTCCCACTGCAGCGGTCTTACAAGTATAACAATACCGAGTAGCGTAACGTCAATAGGCAATTATGCATTTTCCGACTGCAACGGTCTTGAACGCATAGTTGTGGATGAGAATAACGGGAAGTACCATTCGTCTGGAAATTGCCTTATTGAAACTGAAAGCAAAACTCTTGTATTGGGATGTAAAAACAGCGTAATCCCGAACGATGGAAGCATAACGACAATAGGCGGAAAAGCGTTCTATGGTTGTAGCGGTATTACGAGCGTGACTATACCGGACAGCGTAACGTCAATAGGCTATGAAGCGTTCTATGGTTGCAACAATCTTGAAAGCGTAGTTGTGGATGAAAATAACGGGGTGTACCACTCATCCGGTAATTGTATTATAGAAACGAAAAGCAAAAAAATTGTGGTGGGGTGTAAAAACAGCATTATATCGAACGATGGAAGCGTAACGTCAATTGGCGGAGAAGCGTTCTGTGGTTGTAGCGGTCTTACAAGCATAACAATACCGGACAACGTAACGAAAATAGACGATTATGCGTTCTCCGAATGTAGCAATCTTGAAAGCATAGTTGTGGATAAAAACAATGTGGCGTACCATTCATCAGGTAATTGTATTATAGAAACGAAAAGCAAAAAACTTTTGGCAGGATGTAAAAACAGTATTATACAGGATGACGGGAGTGTAACGACAATTGGTCGTAACGCGTTCTTCCGTTGCAGCAATCTAAAGAGTATAACAATACCGGGTTGCGTAATGTATATAGAAGAACTTGCATTCTGTGAATGTACCAATCTTACAAGCATAACAATTCCGGTCAGCATACAATCAATTGGTCATTATGCGTTCTTCGGTTGCCATAGCCTTACCGAAGTAAATATAACTGACATTGCACATTGGTGCGGCGCGGAGTTTATAGATGAGGACGAAGACCCGTTTGATTTTGAAAATGGATATAGTTTATATTTAAACGGAACATTGGTAACTGAACTTGTGATCCCTGACGGTGTAACGAGAATAGGAAGACATGCATTTGCCGGTTGTACCAGCCTTACAAGCGTGGTAATCCCGGACGGCGTAACGTCAATAGGCGATAATGCGTTCTACGGTTGCAAAAAGCTTACGAGTATAACTTTAAAAAACAATATTGGAATGCGGATAGATTGCGGGGCATTTGCAAATTGCGATAATATAGAAACAGTCTGTTTTTACGGAACACCCGAACAATGGAATAATATTTGTATTGAGAACGAAAATAATTGCTTGCTCAATGCAAATATTGTCATAGGTATGGTCATATATAGCAATCGGTATGAATTATGTGAAATTACAGGATGTGAAAAATCTTTGTCCGGCAATCTAATAATTCCCACAACCATTGCATTCGGCGACAAAAATCTACCCGTAAAGTCAATAGGCTATTGTGCGTTCTACGGCTGTAGCGCCCTTACAGATGTTACAATACCGAATAGCGTATCATCAATAGATTATTATGCGTTTTCTGATTGTAACGCCCTTATAAATGTTACAATACCTGATAGTGTAACATCAATAGATGATTATTCGTTTTTCAACTGCAGCGGTCTTGAACGCATAGTTGTGGATGAAAACAACGGAAAGTATCATTCGTCTGGCAATTGCCTTATTGAAACCGAAAGCAAAACTCTTGTATTGGGATGTAAAAACAGC
>CACZOH010000159.1 GCA_902782785.1 uncultured Ruminococcus sp.
CGTTTTCCGTGAAGTCATAACTTAAATATTCCGTCAGATCATTTGTATTTACGTCGTATTTCATGACGCGGCAGCGTCCGAGCAGATTCGATTTCGTAAGATAGTATACCGCGCCGTTATATATGACGAGAAAACGCGTCTGCAGATCTTTCTCTTCCGATACTGTTTTGCCGTAAGGGCTGTGGACTTTGTTTTCGTTCTTAGTATCTATGATCTTAAGAGCGTAATTGACGCTTCCGTCGCTGAACATCGAAAGCTCGTAAAACGCTATGAGTCCGTCGCACGCGGTAAGCTCGTACGTTATCCTGCCGTCCGGCAGCTCGTATATTATATCGAAATCGCCGTCTATTTTGTCGCTCACCGCGACCGACGTTTTTGAATCGTCGAATTTGCGGAGCAGTACGGCGAATTTACCGTCTCCCGCACGCGGATCGAGCGGAGTCATCTGAGAAGGCAGTCCTCCGGCGTCCGTATACGTTTTTATTATATCCGCCCTCGCGCACGACGCGAACGCGAAGACCGCGGCCGCCGCGAGAATAAAACACAAGAGTTTTTTCAAAGGCATATACCCCCTTTTATCCTATAGTATAACAGAATCGCAAGCATAAGTCAATAAGATCGGCGTTAAAAGTGCTGTTTTTATTATAAAATATAAGCGAATAATTGTTTAAAATACTTGTTGAATTTTTCTTAATGTGGTGATACAATATAGAAAAAAGTCAAAATACGAAAAAAAAGGAGTGTTATTATGTTCAATCAGGTGTTGGTAACCGTGCTTAACAAAATAGAGCTGCTCGATAAGCTCCTGAAGGAATTTGAGACCGTCGGCGTAAGCGGCGCGACTGTCGTATCGTCCATCGGTATGGCGCATGAGCTGGCGGGACACGAGGAAAGCCATTTCATAAGCAGCTTCCGCGCGTTGTTCGACGTCTCCCATTCAGAATCAAAAACCATTTTCATCGCCTGCTCGGAGGAGATGGCGGAAAAAGCGAAGGACGCCGTAAGGCGCGTTGTGGGCGATCTGAGCGAGCCCGACAGCGCTATAATGTTCTCCGTACCTCTCTTGTTCATAGAGGGTATCTCACATAACGAATGAAGGGAAGCGATCTGATTGCAGCTTAATTCTTTACTTTATCTCGGTATCCTGCTGATGGCGGGACTGCTCTGCGGCAGACTCGTCAAGCTGATAAAGCTGCCGAACGTTACGGGTTATCTGATCGCCGGTCTCGTTCTCGGTCCGTACGTGACAAAGGTCATACCGCTTGACGTCGTAAACGACTTCAGCGTGATATCCGATATGGCGCTTTCATTCATAGCCTTCACTATAGGCTGCGGCTTCAAGCGCTCGTACTTAAAAAAAGTCGGCATGACGCCTATCGTAATAGCGATATTCGAGTCGCTTTTCGCCGTTTTCGCGGTGCAGGGCGTGCTTCTCGCCGTCGGAACCGATCCTCAGCTGGCAGTCCTTCTCGGCGCAATAGCGGCGGCGACCGCGCCTGCGGCGACGCTCATGGTAATAAAGCAGTACGGCGCGAAGGGTCCGGTCACGGATACGCTCGTCTCCGTCGTCGCGCTTGACGACGCCGTGGCGCTTATCGCGTTTTCCGTCTGCGTGGCGGTGGCGTCCGTTATAGGCGGCGGTAAATTCGAGGCAAAAACGGTCTATATGCCGGTAATAGAGATAGTCGGCGCGCTTCTGCTCGGCGCTCTGTTCGGACTTATATTCAAGCTCCCGCTGAGATTCTTCAAAAAGGCGAGCAACAGACAGATAATCACGGTCGGTCTCGTATTCGCGTGCTCGGGCATAGCGCAGCTCCTCGGCTGGTCCTCGCTTCTTGCGTGTATGGCGTGCGGAATGATGCTCTGCAACGTGTCAAGCGAATCCGACGGCATTCTGTCCGTTGCGGACAGCGTTACGCCGTCTCTGTTCCTCTTGTTCTTTGCGACGAGCGGCGCGGCGCTCAATATAACCATAATACCGGAAATAGGACTTATAGGGATCATCTATGTGCTTGCAAGAGTTGCGGGCAAGGTCGGCGGCGCGTGGGTCGGAGCCGTTATAATGAAGGCGCCGAAGACCGTGCGCAGATTTCTCGGTCCCGCGCTCATCCCTCAGGCGGGCGTCGCAATAGGTCTTACGCTTGTTGCGCAGACCGCCGCGCCGGCTTACGCGGACAGGATACGCGCGGTCATCCTCTGCGCAACGCTCATTTACGAGCTTGTCGGACCCGTCATAACAAAGCTCACGCTTCTCGGCGCAAAGGAAATACCGGAAAAATCATAAGTAAAAGCATAACGGAAAAACCGGCTGAAAAATGGATCTATCGTCCTTCTATCAGCCGGTTTTTGTTTTCTTTACTTTTACGGATCGGAGCGCGGTCGGATCACGTATCGTCCCCGTACCCGCGCCTGTAAAGCGCTTTTCGGGCGTTATCCTTTGTTTTGCCCTCCGATATCAGCTTTTTGTAATACTCCCTTGCTTTTCCGTCAAAATCAAGGCTTTTCATATAATCCAGAGCGTAAGACAAGGCTTCCTCCGAGAATTTTCTGCCCTGCATATACGCGGTTATATATCCGCGCCCGTAATACGAGCCGAAAAGGCGGTCAACCGTTTTTTGCGCATAGTCAAGCTCGCGCAGAAATCCCTCGCGTATCAGCCGCAGGACGGCTTCGCTCGCCTCCTCTTCGGAAAAGCCCTTTCCGGCAAGCCTTTCGCAAAGCTCATCCGGCGTTTTGTCCGACGCCGCGAGCAGCCGCACGGCGGCGCGGTACGCCCCGCCGTCATTCATCGTCCGCGTTTATGTCGAGAGCGGCGGTGTTTAAGATGTACGCGTCGTCGTCGGATTCATCGTCGTCAAGCTCGAACGTCCCCGTATCGAGCTC
>CACZOH010000160.1 GCA_902782785.1 uncultured Ruminococcus sp.
GATGTTTTTCTGCGCCTGCGGCGTTTGATAAACGCCGTAAACGGAGCCGCGGAACGTGTCGGACGGGTATTTTTTGCGCAAAAGCTCAGTTAAAAGCGTCTTTTCGCCGTATCCCTCGTAGTCCGCTATCGCCGCGTTTATCGCGTCTCGCCCTATGGCAAATCCCGAGCCCTCGTCTCCGAGCAGGGGACCGTATCCGCCGATTATATCAAGCGTTTTTCCGTCCTTTATTATATACGCGTCCGCGCCGGTGCCGGACAGCAGAAGCACGCCGTCGCCGTATATCCCCGCGGAATAAAGACCGAGAGTCCCCTCGTCGACCTCGCGCGCCTCGCAGCCGAATGCTTCGGAAAACAGCGCCGTGTTGTGCATGAAATATCCGGCGCAAAGCTGCGCGTCAAAATCGCCGACCGTCTCCGTCAGCCTGTTTTTCGCCTCGGTTATTATGCTTTTTATCGTTTCTTCGTCCGTCGTCTTGCGGTTGATGCCGCCGGGCTGACGCACTGTCGCGATCACATCGCCGCTCTGCGAGACGGCGGCAAGATCGAGCTTTGTTCCGCCGCCGTCAACGGCTATATATATTTTCTTCATTATTTTACAACGTAGGAGTACATAAAGCGGCCGCCCGGCGCCGTATCGCCGTTTGAATAGAAGTCCATTACGTCTCCGTCATTCTGCATATTGTCGTTCCACTTGAAGTTTACGGTGAATTTGTCGCCCGTTATGCCGAGATAGGATTTCGGTATCTTTACCACAAGATAATTGTCCGTGACCTTATACGATACCTTGCCGACCGTGCTGAAATTCCAGCCGCCCGTGCTCCTCTCGAGCGTCGCCTGCGAGGACGTGGGAGTTACGCGGTTGAGCACGTATTCAAAGCCCTCCCAGTTCTTGTCCGAGCTGCCCGTATCTATGAACAGTCTCATCCACGCTTTGTCCGTGTACGGCGTGACGTTCTTTTCGCATTCGACCATAAAGTAAAGATTGTCCGCGTCGCGTGCGACCTTTGCGCCCGTGATGTCGTTTCTTCCCGTGGTGTTTTCGTAATGCGTGCCGATATATCCGCCGCTGTTTCTGTCAAACGTGTTGTTCTTGTACGCTATATAGTACGGTCCGACGCCGTCCCACTGTGAAACGCTTCCGTTAACGTTTATCGTTTTCTCCGCGGATGCGGCGGGCACGGCTCTCGTACCCTTGAATTTTCTGATATACGACACGAGCTGATAATAATAGTGATCCTTCAGATCGCCGTCAGACGGCTCGATGTCTCTGCTGTACTCGTCGTTGAACTGATCGGGGAAGGCGTTCTTAACGCCCTGCCACGTCGGCTGTTTCTGAGCGACCCATTCGTTCCAGCCCGTTACGAACACGAAATCGACGTCCTGCTTTATCGCGTATTCCCACTGCTCCGCGAAGTTTGCGCCGTAGAGCTTTGCGTTTTCTCTCGTATCATAGCCCTTGGAGGTGTAAGTCCTGCCGAAAATGTTGGTGCCGTTCATGGCGGTCAGACCGGCGGATCTGCTCCAGTTCTGCGCCACGCCGACTGTCGTCTGCTTAAGTCCGTTCGGGTCCGTATATACGGCCTGCGGATATTTTGCAAGCCAGCCCCATTTCGTCGAGTTGTTCTGCGAGCTTGCGTTGTACTCGGGCACGCCCTGTCTGAACGTGAAGAATTTGTATATTTCGTCGTCAAGCTCGTTCGTTCTGTTCAGACCCGTGTTCGGTCCCATCATAAGCGGCTTGCCGTTCCAGTAGAACCAAAGCTCATTGTAGCCCGAATCCCTGTACGCCGTCTGATATATCTCGCGCAGCTGTATCGCGGCGCTGTTTGTATCGCCGAACGGGAGCAAAAACGATATTTTCGGCGTCCTTACGCCGTCCTCGCGCGCTTTTTTATAGACCTCAAGGAGCGTCATATACGACTCGCGCCAGGTGAACGTGCCGTTCGTGTTGTCGAATATCACGACGTCTACGCCAGCGTCGGCAAGCAGCTCCGCGTGCTTGCGAAGCACCCACCTGTCAGTTGTGGTGTAGTAGCCGTAAACCGGCTTGTTCCAGAAACAGCCGTGATAAGCGGGTATCGTTGACCATACGCTGTGATCGTGATTTGTTATCGCGTCGGGATGTTCACTGCAGATATCCTGCAGGTTTACGGGATAATAGTTCTTCGCGTGCTCTACGTGCCACGTCCAGTAGAATATACCCACGTATTTTCCGTCCTTTACGCCGCCTGTTTCCGCGTTTGTCGGAAGAATCCTGCCGAGACCGTCGGTCGCGACCCAGGTGTCCGGCATCGCGTCGCGCTCTGACAGTATCGGCGTGTCATCCGGTTCGGGCGGAGCGATGCCGCCGCCTTCGGTTTTAGCCCGATCGAACAGCGGATCGTCGTTTCCCGCAACGTGGACTGTCATTGCGAGCTCTCCGGCGATCTCTATCCCGCTTTCGGTGAATATCGATTTGGAGACGTTTGACGGATAAAGCCATACGCCGACCGTCTCCGTCGGCTCGCTGAACACTACCAGATAATCGCCGGGTTCCTGCACGGCAAACGACAGATCGAGCCATGCGTTGTCCTGATAGTTTTCAAACATTTTCGTCGCTATGACGCCCTCGTTCATCGACTCGCGCACGGACGAGGAGTATTTATAAAGCGAAAGCCGCATATTGCCCACGTTGTTGCTCCAGGACGGGCACCACGCGGAGATCTTGTCAAATCTGGAATTTATATGGAAATGCTGGGAGAAATAGTTTCCGGAATTCAGCTGCAGAGCCCTTTTGTTTGCGTCGGTCGTTCTGTCGTACATATCCGCGGTGCGCCACGTCTCCGACTGCGTCGGATCGCTTGTCGCCTCGCTCACGTATCTGAACAGAGCCGTCACGTCCTTGTTGTTGACGGAGCCGTCGCCGTTCACGTCGATGTTATCCTCCGCCACGGGCTGATCTACGCCGCTGACGTGCCTGAAAAGCATGACGACGTCCTTGTTGTTGACGAGACCGTCGCCGTTCACGTCGCCTCTTATCTGCTCTTTTATCGGTGAAACGAACGTGCTTTCGTCAAACGGCGGGACGTATACGAACGCGCGCCAGAATTCCTCCTTTGTGCCGTCCGCAAAATGCGCGAACAGCTGTACCGTGGTAATGCTCGCGGGATCTACCTCCACGGGTATCTTGAAGCGGTAATCAAATTCGCCGGGTCCCGCCTTTTTCACCGCCGCCTCGGCTTCGATCTTGAAAGAGGCATGAGAGTTCGACCATTCCGGATTGCCCTCCTGAACGTAGGAAAAGCTCACTATGTCTGAGCCGTCCGCGGAGACCCAGCCCCAGAATATCGCACAGCGTGAATTCTGCGGAAGATGCGGAGTGTCTATATTTTCCGCCTTGCCGCCGCAGGTTATATACGATTTTTCGTCGCTTCCGTTAGGCTTGAGACCGTAGCGCACTTCATCGTAGCTCACCTTGACTATGTGATTGAAGCGCGAGGTCACGACCTTTTGATAATCCCGCTCGGCCGCCTCGCCCCAAACGGGCAGAAAAGAGGCGAGCATAACGAGGATAAGCGCGATTGCCGCTGTTTTTTTCACTTTGTTTCTCCTTTTTTCTTCTTGAGTATGAGTATGACCGCGCCGCAGAGTGCGAACATGGCTATTATTACGAATATGGCGGTGAGATAAAGGCTCGCCCTGTCGCCGCCGCCGTCCGGCTCCGTCTGCGCCGCCGTGGTTTGCGGCGCGGTGTCGAAGATCTCGGACTCGGGCTCGGGCATCGTCTGTATCTCCGCCTCCGTCACGGATTCACTTGAGTTTTTGTCCTCCGTGTAGACTCCGAGAACGCAGAGACGCGGCGTTGTGCCGGAAACAGGATCGTCAAACGACAGGACCGCTCTTTGCACCGCTCCCGCGCTTTCGTTTACGGGAAGCGCGACGGCGGTTATTTCGCCCGAATTCAGCTCCGCGCAGCCGACGGATAAGCCGCGGTCGCCGTAAACGGTTATTTTCACGGAGGCGGTCGCAGCGTCCTCGGACAGATAGTCAGTGTAAAGCCTGAAATACAGGACGTTATACGTCTTTTTCGTGTCGAATACGTATGAGGCGTAACCCGACAGACCTTCGGAGAAGTCGAACGCGGCGCCCGCAGCGGGCTCTCCGTTCAGCTCGTCGCCGTATATGTTCTTGCAGCAGCCGTAGGCGGACCAGCCGTCCGTCGTCTCCCCACCGTACAGCGTTGTGACAGCCGAAGGAAGAAAAGAGGGCGGAAGCAGCCCGAGATCGTCATAAGACCTTGACGGCGCTTTTATATTTTTGAAGTATGACGATACGCCGCCCGGGAATATATCCGCGCTCATCGCGTCCGCGAGAGTCAGACCGCGCGTCGTATCAATAACGGAGAACAGCTCGCAGAGTCCTTCGTCCTCCGCGCCGATACCGGCGCAAACGGACGCGCATTCGCCGCAGCCGTAATACAGACGTATAAGATCCTCCGTACCGTTCACGGCGCAGCGCACCGCGACGGGAAAACCGCAGGCGGTAAGCGTTTTTGCCGCCTCGTTTGCCGTCTCGGCGTCTTCCGTTTCGGTGTAAAGCGTGAGACGGGACGGATCTGCGACGTCTTTTGAGAGCATTTCCGCAAAATCCGCCGCCCCGTCGTACGATACGGGCGCGAAAACGGATACTCCGTATACAGAAAGCGCGTTCTGCGCGGAGATCATCAGGGACGAGGCGTATTTTTCCGCTCTGTCCGGCGTAAGACCGCGCATTGCGGATAACGGAGCCGAATTGAGTATCCCGCACGGGATCACGGCGCGGACGGTGTTTTTGTATCTTTCCGCAAAGAACGAAAGCAGTGACAGATAAAAATCCGCGCCCTTCGCCGTCGTTATATCCGGAAGAATATCGTCTCCTACGGCGAACAAGTATTTATCGCTGTTTGCAAACGCGCCGTAGTTGAATTTCAGAACCGCGCAAACGCCCTCTGAGGCGCAGCGCGAAACGGCTTCGTCAAGCGATCCGACAACGTCGTCCGACAGATTGAATTCAACGCCCGCCGCCTCAAACGACGATGCGCCGGCGTCCGAGAACAGGGAGGAGACGTTTACGTCCGTATAGACGGTCCCCGGCATAAGCGAATGTATCAGCTCCGCGTCGCCGCCGTATAACAAGCCCTTGTATTTTACCGAAGGCACGGGAAGCGGCCTGTCCGAAGTATATGAAACGCCGGCGTCCTCGTATCCGTTTTTGCCCTCGTATCTTACGAGGTATTTGAAGTAAGCGTTATTTGTTTTGCCGTCGTATCGCGGTATCTCGAACCGGAACGTGCCGGAAACGGCGGCGGTGCGGTACGGCTGTGCGTCCATATCGCCGGGAAGCTCCTCGTCGACTCCGGGAGCGAGGCGGTACAGACATATCCTCTCGGACGACGCGGGAAAATCGGGCAGAGAGCCCGAGACCGTTATCGTCTCGCCGGATACGCGGGCGCTGACCTTGCCGTTGTATTCCGCGGGAAAACGGTATGAAGCAAACGATATGCTTTTTATCCTTATGCTCCCCTCGACGGAGCCGGAAAGCTCCATGCGGAACGACGATACAGTCGTTCCCGACTGAAAGCCGCCTATGCCGAAGCAGTAAACGTTTTCACCCGGCAGAAGAGAGAGCGTTTTTGAATTGTTGTCGGAATAGTTTATCTGTCTGTCAAGCTTGAATCGGACCGTTAATTTATCCGCGGTGCTGTCGTTTATCAGCCTTACCGCAAGGGCGTTGTATAAGCCGTTTGTCATATAACCGCATTCGGAGCTTTCAAGCGTGCTGTTCTGACCCGTGGGGGTGAAAACGAGCGCGTCGTCCGTGTAGCTTATCTCCGCTCTGTTCGCCGTGAAAGCCGATGCGAAATAAGGAAGCCTGTCGGGCAGTCCGTCGACCTGCGCGGTGTGAACGCGGTCGATCCTGCATCTCACGCGGACGGTCTTGTCCGAGACCGCGGAAACGGATACGCGTATATCCCTAACCGTAAGCGTCGCGGCAGGATCTACTGGAAGATACGCCGCGCACCACTGTCCCGAGGGCAAAGGCGAGGTGCCCGTCACCGTTTTTTTGTCGCCGTCAAGCGTTACGGTCACGGTAAATTCCGCATCCGGCGCGTCCTCGACGTATAAGCATACGCAGAGCGAGCGCGTCTTTGACGTGTTTCTTTTTTTTACGGGCGTCAGCGTTACTCCCGCCCTGTCGTTTGCCGTAAGGGAAAGACATTTTTCGCCCTCCAGCGCGCCTGAGGACGGCGCCGCTATCGTTCCGGCGTCCGGTCTGCGCTCCGCCTCGTCCGCTTCAAAGCCGTCTATCATAACGGCGGTGCAGAGCTCGGCCTGTTCCTCCGTAACGGCGGATACGTTTAAAACGCTCCGTTCGACGGGAACCGACGCGGCAAAAGAGAGAGGGCACAGCGCCGTTATCATAAATATGACAATAAGTAATATCGTTAAAATCTTTTTCATAACCTCATTTTAACATAAAAATATAATATATAAAGTGGTATATTGTAAACAATGGACGCCTTCAAAAACAAAAAATTTACATTATTTTACCTATTTTCCGACACACAGGTATTGCATTAGCGGAATTTATATTGTATAATATACGCTGAAATCTGAAGATGAAAGGATATATAAAATGTTTTTCAATCTTTTAGCGGCACCCGCCGCGGAGGGCGGCAACCAGTGGCTCCAGCTTCTCCCGACGGTAGGTATAATCCTCGTACTCGTGGTCGGATTTTATTTCCTTATGATACGTCCGCAGAGAAAGCGCGAGAAGGAAGAAACGGAAATGAGAAGCAGTCTTTCCGTAGGCGACGAGATAACCACCACGGGCGGCATAGTAGGAAAGATACTTGTCGTTGACGACGATACGGTCGTAATAGGCACGTCGGTAGACTGCACCAAGCTGCGCATAGTAAAGGGCTCCATCGCACGCGTTGACAAAAAGATCGGAGAGCCTGCCAAAACAGAGGAAAAGAAGTAATAAAACAAAAAAGCGCCTCATATCATTTATCAAAAGACTGATAAACGGTAGGAGGTCGTTTTTTTATGGAATTTGATAAGGAGAAAAAATCGCTCGATATGCTCGCTTCCGCCGCCGTCGGCGGAGCTTCCGCGTCAGTTCTCGCCGTTCTGCTTCTTTCCGTCACGGCGGCGCTGACGCTTTTTTCGCCCGATCCCGCGTCTCTTTCGTGGCTCGGCTTTGCAATAAACCCGGTGTGCGGCTTTACCGGCTCCTTTATCGGAGCGCGCCTGACTGAAAAACGGCCGTTCGTCGCGGGAGTTATAAGCGGCGCGATGTTCACGGCGACCGCCGCCGCCGTCGCGCTGATAATATCGGGCAGGCTCCACCCGGCGTTTATTCCCGCTGCCGCCGGCGCCGCCGTTTTCGGCGCTTTCTGCGGAAGCGTCAGAAGAAGCGGGGCGAAAAGGATACCCGCGTTTGACGAGAGGGAAATAAGAAATATAAGGAACTGAAAAGGACCGCCACGCAAAGGGACGGTCCCGTTCGGCAAAAAAAAGGGGATCGCTCCCCTTTTTTTACATTTCAGGCGTCCAGTAGTTCTGACCGTATATATCGGTAAAGCGGAATACCGCGCTTGTTTTCGTGCCGTCGGGCAGGTAGACGTTGCTTATTTTCGGCTTTCCGTTTACTGTGTACTGTTCGCCCAGCATATAGCTGTCTTTGAACGTTCCGTCGTAGGAATAGTAATCGCAGAGGAAGTCTATTTTATCTCCGTCGTTCAGCCCCGTCAGCTCCTTCGCCACGGTGTCCGTCTCGTTGTTCTTATAGTCGTATCTCGCGCCCGCTATATATCCTGTCGGATTTTCGTCGTCGAAAATAACGATAAGATCGGCTCTGTCGCCGTTTAAAAGGACCGGTATCCTGCCGCTTATCCTGTAATCCTTATCGCTCTTCCAGTACGTATCGGTATGATAATACGCGACGATCTGACCGTCGACCGCAAGCCACGATCCGTCAAATTCTCCGATGAGGTTCCAGTCGTCGTCGAAGTCGAATTCGTTATCGAGACCGAGGTCTATAAAGCCCTCTCCGTCGTCTATGAAGACGTTCTTTTCAAGGTCGGAGACGAGCTTCCACTGCTCCGCGTCAAGCGACATCACCTTTTTGCCGTTTGATATCTTCCATCTGAGCTTCGAGCTGTCAAACTGGTTTTTCGCTATGTAGGAGGTCGCGGCGTTCGTGTCGAGCACCTGCAGATATTCGGAATCCCTGCTGCCGCCGAGAAGATTGCCGAGCAGGCTCGATATCATATCCTCGGACTGGGTGCCGGAGGAGGTGAAGTTTCCGAGAAGCGAGGATAGCGGCGAGGAGCTTCCGCCCGATACCGTCTGTCCCGCCGTCTCATATCCGGCAAACTGTCTTATGCATTCCGCGTATTCCTTGTCCATTCCTATCTGATCGTACGTCGCCACGGCGGTGTCCACCTTTGACGGACTGTTGTACGGGAAGTATATCGACAAGCCGTAGGAGTTGGTCATCTCGGTCGAGGTGCGGTTGTATTTTACCGCTGAAAGTATGACGTCTGCAAGCGAACCGCCCTCTTTTGTGTTCAGATTCTTTGCAAAGTGAACGAGGTCCACAAGGTCGCGCTTTGACGATACGGCAAATTCCCTCGTACTGCTTCTCGCGTCGGAAACGGTCTTGTAATCGTTCGATTTTATCAGCGCCGTGGTGGAGGATGCGAAATCCTTCAGACTCTGCGGGACCGTCTTTTCAAGCTCCGCCAGATCTATCAGGGAAAGCGTGGTCTTCTGTCCCGAGCACTGTCTGCCGCACGTATCGACGAAATCGTCCACTATCATCTTTCCTATTTCCGTCGTCGGCATCGACGTGTTCTTTGAAAGCTCGGAGAGCCATCTCGTATAGTACCAGCCTATTCCGGGCTCCGTCTCCTCACTCGCTATGAGATAATCGGCGTGCTTTGTGAGCATCAGCGCGTTTTCCGCCGTCGCCATAAGGCAGGCGTCAAAGCCGACGAAATCAAATTTCACGCCCGCGCTCGTAAGCGCGTTGTTTATGCCGCCTATGCCCATCGCGCCCTTCGACGTGTTGAGCTGGTCATATCCGAAGCCGCCCGTCGTTCCGCCGCCGTGATCCCAGAGGACGAGGAAATATCTGTCCGCCGCATAGTTGTTTTTGCAGTAGGTTATGAAAGACGAAAGCGTTGAAGGATCCGTCATCGCGCCCTTGCCGTTGTCCGCGACGAGGCGCTTCAAACCGCCGTTTTCTATTTTATAGATCTGATTTACCGTGTTGCTTATTCCCTGGGTCTTCCATTCCTTGCAGCCGCCCGTGAGAACGATGATATTGACCTTGTCGGACAGCGCGGCGTTCGCCATTTCCTTCAGGTCGTTCGACGCCATGCCGCTCTTTGATTCAAGGTCCGTGCCGCACATATAGACCATCATAGTTACTGTGTCGGCTCCGCCGCCTCTGACCGCGGTGTATTTGCTTCTCGCGCCGGGCGCAACGCTCGTATTGAGGGACGAGCCGTTGTTCGCTATGTCAAGCCATCCCGACGAGACGTTTGACGACGTAAACGACGAAAGAATACTTGAAAGACCGGATAGACCCGTGTTCGTATTCGTGTTTGTGTTCGTCGGCACCTCCGTCGAAGTGCCGAACATATTGCCGAGTATACCGCTCAGTCCGGTGCCGCCGCCTATCAGCACTACCGCGACGGCTATGATTATTCCTATGAGCTTGCCTTTTCCGACGCCGGCTCTCATTCCTCCGTCGCTTCCGTAGCTCTGCGAGGTGCCGGGTCTGCCGGAATATCCGCCCTGACTGCCCACGGGACCCGTGCCCATGCCCGAGCCGCGGCGGTACGCGCCCGTGCCCTGTCCCGTTATATTTTTTTGTCTGCCTCTCGGCCTGTTATCGTCAGCCATTTCTGTTCCTCCGTAATATATGGTAATATGATTTTACACCTTTTTTTTGTAAAATGCAAGAGGAAAAAAGAAAAAAGCGGTGTGTCACGATAAAAAATCGCGCATATAATGGTATCGGTGCGCCTTAAAGCCGCGCACGGAAAGGATTTTTTTGATATGGCAACCTTTACAAACCAGGCGTTACTCACCTACAACAACACAAGGACGTTGTCAAACGTGACGACGGGGACGATCGCGGAAAGTCTTACCGCGCAAAAAAGCTCCCTGCAAAGCTCCTACGCCGCGGGAGACAGAATAACGTACGTACTGTCGCTTCAGAATTCGGGCGCCGCCGCTCAGAGCGGGCTGACCGTCACGGACGATCTCGGCGCGTTCACGCCGTCGGGCGAAAAACAGGCCGTGTTCCCTCTGACGTACGACGAAGGCTCCGCCGCGCTTTTCGTCGACGGAGTAAAACAGACGGCGCCTGCGGTGCAGTCCGCGGAGCCGTTGACGTTCACGGGGATAAGCGTGCCCGCGGGCGGAAGCGCCGTGCTTATTTATTCCGCGCAGATAAACGCATACGCTCCGCTCGGGTCCGGCAGCGCGGTGACCAATACCGCGACGGTTTCGGGCGACGGCCTTGCGGAGCCCGTCGAGTCGTCTTTTACGCTGCCCGTGACCGAGGCTCCGTATCTGACCGTTGAAAAAACGCTGTCGCCTTTGACGGTCGTGCCGGATCAGCGCATAACGTATACGTTCGTCATAAACAATTACGGCAACACGGACGCTGACGCGGGCGCAAACGTTTCGATATCCGATACCGTGACGCCTCCGCTCACGGACCTTACCGCCGAATATAACGGAGCGCCGTGGACCGAGGGGACGGAATACACGTATTCGCCGCAGACGGGAGAATTCGTCTCCGCCGCGGGCGCGATAACCGTACCCGCCGCGACGTATGAGACTCTTCCCGACGGCACGGTGTCAACGACGCCCGGCACCGTGACGCTCGTGATAGAAGGAACGGTCATGTGATTTAAGTCAGCCCGAAGCTGACGGACAGCGCGCCGTCGACTCTCGCCATAAGCGCGTCGTCTATATGACCTATTTTTTCCTTTAATCTCCTTTTGTCTATCGTCCGCACCTGCTCGAGCAGTATTACGGAATCCTTTGACAGACCGCAGCCCGACGTCACGCCGATGTGAGTGGGCAGTCTTGTTTTTGAGATCTGACTCGTTATCGCCGCGGCTATGACAGTCGGGCTGTATCTGTTGCCGACGTCGTTCTGTATGATAAGTACGGGGCGTAAGCCTCCCTGCTCGGAGCCCACGACGGGCGAAAGCTCCGCGTAAAAAATATCGCCTCTGTTTACCTGCATTTTTCTGACCTCCGTTTCTTTGTACCCCTATTCTTGCCAAACCGCCGCCGCTATACACACGGCGGGGTCATTTTTTAAATAATTTCCGAATTTTTTATATTCACTTGACATTGATGCGGATATATGATATAATTAAGAAATAAAAGAATTCAGGAATTAACGGAGTAACGGTCATGGATAACGAACGTTCAAGAGGCAGAAAAACCATAATGGCGATGATACAGGAGACGGAAAAGGTCATAGTCGGCAAAAGGCGCGAAATAGTTTTGCTTATGATTGCGCTTTTATCCGGCGGTCACGTTCTTATAGAGGACGTTCCGGGAACGGGAAAAACAACGCTCGCGGCGACGCTCGCGGCGGTCTGCGGACTTTCTTTCAAGCGCGCGCAGTTCACGCCGGACGTCATGGCGTCTGACATAACGGGCTTCAATATGTATAACCGCCAGAAGGAGAAGTTTGAATTCATAGAAGGTCTTGCGATGTGCAACATAATGCTCGCGGACGAGATAAACCGCGCCTCGCCGAAAACGCAGTCCGCGCTGCTTGAGGCGATGGAGGAGGGAAACGTAACGGTCGACGGCAAATCGTATCCGCTGCCGGACCCGTTTTTCGTCGTCGCCACGCAGAACCCGACGGGCTTCGTCGGCACGTATCCCTTGCCCGAGGCTCAGCTCGACCGTTTTTCCGTAAGGCTCTCCCTCGGTTATCCTCAGCCGTCGGAGGAGATACGCATAATCTCCGAGCGCCGCGGCAAAAACCCGATCGACGACGTCAAAACCGTGACGGACGCGGACGAGCTCAGGGCAATGATACGTGAGATCTCCGAGCTTTACATAGACGAACGCATATACGAATACATAGTAAATCTTGTCTCGCAGACGAGGAACGCGGAGGATCTTTCCCTCGGCGCCAGCCCCCGCGCGTCGCTCATCATATCCAAAATGGCGCAGGCGACGGCTTATATGATAGGCAGAAGCTACGTGGTGCCGGAGGATATAGCAAGCGTTTTCGTCCCCGTCGTCGCGCACAGGATAGCGGTCAAGCGTCAGGCAAAGCTTGAGGGACAGACCGCGGAAAAGATACTTTACGACATACTGAAGAAGACCGCCGTTCCGATAATCTGATATGAAGAAAAAAAACAGGTTCAAACCGCAGAAAACGGGCTTTGCGATCACGGGATATATCCTTATGTGGGCGCTTATGATGGCTGTGGCGATAGTATTCACGCAGGCTCTGCGCAATTCCGTATCGTACGTTTTCATTATAATCGTCTCGGTCCTTCCCGTGCTCGATCTCGCATACGTTTTCGCCGCGCGCGCGTCGGTCCGTACGGCTTTTTCGTGCAGTACGGCGCAGGCGCAGAAAAACGAGCCGGTGACGGTGGAGCTTTCCGTCAAAAACAGATCCCTGCTCCCCGTGCCGTTTACGGAGGTCGAACTGATACTGCCGGACGAAGAGGGGCTTCATTCCGTTTCCGCCGCGGTTTCCGCGTCGCTTTCGCCCTTAGGCTCTTACGTATACGGCAAAAACGTCCTTTTTCCGTATAAGGGCGAGTATTCCTGCGGCATAAAAAATGTTTACGTCAGCAGTCTTTTCCGCTTTTTCAGATTCAAGATAAAAACGGACAAGTGTAAAAGCGTCCTTATACTTCCGGAGCGCATAACGCTCGACGATATGCCGACGCGTTACGTGAACGAGACGTCGGCCGTCACGGGAACGCCGATAAAGGGTCCCGACAGCGCGGAGATAACGGAAATAAAGGAATACGTCCCGGGCGACCCGATAAGAAACATACACTGGAAGCTTTCCACAAAGGCGCAGGAGCTTATGACGAAGCATTTCGGATCGGAAAACGGGCTCTGCACCTGCGTTATATCCGACGCGGGAAGATATTTTGACGTCCCGGAGGACAAAAAAAACGATATAAACGAATACTGTGACGACGCCGTCTGCGAGCTTTGCTGCTTTGCGGTGTCGGAAAGCCTTGCAAAAGGCAGAAGGACGTCGCTCGTCTTCACGGACGGCGGCAGGGGCGGCGTCATAAACAAGAAGACGTTTGACGACAGAGCCGCGTTTGAGGAATATCTGCCCGCGTACGTCTGCGCGGGACTTTCCTCCGGGGTGCCGATGCGCAGACTGCTTGAATTTGCGGACGAGGGAGAGGAAAACGACGTTATCTGCGTCACCGCCCGCCTGACGGAGGACACGGTGACGGCTTTGTGCGAGGCGCAGTCGGTCAACCGCTCCGTTACGCTCATATTCTTTGAGCCGGGATCAAAGCTTGAAAACCCGGAGAGCGCCGCAAAAACCAATACGTTATTTATCAGCGAGCTTCTTTCCGCAAACGTGAACGTGCGGAGAGTGAGCGAAAAAGAGCTTGGATATGAAAAAAAATAAAAAGGAAAATACAAACGTGCTGACAGACGCGTCAAGCGTCGGGCTTGTGCAGAAGACGGGCATACCAAAGACCATTCTCGGTATGCTTTGCCGCTTTGCCGTCGCGTATATCGGCGTATGTGGCGTCTGCATGATGCTCGACGACGCTTTTATGTTCTTCAACGGAAAATCGGATCCGCTGCGCGTTTGTCTTATTTCTTTTATATGCTGCGCGGCGTTTTATCTGGTGTTCACCGCCGCGCATACGAACGTCGTGTTTTTCTCACTGTCGCTTGCGGCGCTTCTCGTCGCAGTGGCAGTTATAGATTTACAGAACGGCATAAAGCAGTCCGTCATATTCATTCCCGTTTCCGCGTGGAACCATATCCTTATGCGGCTCGACGCGCTCGGGTATTCGGCGCTGTCCGGGCTTGTTTCAAAATACCCGGAGACAAATCCCGTGTCGTCCACGGGGTTGGTTTACGTTATGAAGGCGTTCAACTCCTTCGCTGCGCTCGTGTCATTCATTTTCGTCGCCTCGACGTATAAAAGAGTCAGGATCGTTCCCGTTATAGTGATCAGCGGCATGGTTATGACCGTCACGTTCACGTATAACATACTCACGAACAACGTCGGCTTCGTCATGATGGTCGCCTCCGGCTTCGGCATCATGGTGATGAAGTACAGCGACTCGTTTTCAAAGGCGGAGAGAGAGACGGAAAAGAGGGAAAAGCTGAAATTCTTTGAAAAAAGAAGACTGCAGGTCAAAAACGCATCAACGCGCGGCTTTGCGGCTCTGCTCACCTCCGCCGTTGTGCTCGGCGTCGCCGCGTATCCCGCGGCGCGTATAAACAGACCCGCGCCGGAACTTTCCGTGTTCAACGATTTTATGGACGGAGCGCGCGCCGCCGTTTCGGAGCTTCTTACGGGCAGAGGCGCCGGCGCGATAGGCGACGATCCGTACGCTCAGCACAAGACCGTTACGCCCTCGCCGCGCTCTTTCAGCAGCCGCCGTATGTTCACGGTGTCGGCAACGTCGTACGTGCCGCTTTATCTGCGCACGTGGGTCGGCGAGGAATACAGAAACAATCAGTGGATAGCGGCGAACGGGAGCGGAAACGTTCTTCCGGAGGAGGTAACGGAGCTGTTTTATACGATAGTCGACGTGGACGGAAACGTCTTCGTTCCCGCGGAGACGAACGATACGGATTCCTTCAGGCGCGGTTACGTAAAGGAATTCGTCTCCGTCAAGGCGCCGGAGAGAAGGAGCAGCGCGTACCTTGCAAGCCGTTTTTCAACGCTTTACGGCATAACGGACCCGTACGATATGAACGCAAAATACGCGGGCGGCTACAAAATAAAACCGGGCGTCGGCACCTGCGAGCTGAACGATATGGGCAGAGCCTACGGCTTCGTAAGCTATGCTCAGAACTACAAGGGCGTATCGCTTTCCAAACTGAACAACGATATGATAATATACGATATCGTATATCCTTTGATAACCGGTTATATTAACGCGCGCCTGCAAAACGCCGGCGCGGACACGGAAACGCTGACCGACGCGCTTAAGCTGGAGGCGAAAAGACAGGCTGCCGCAAGAGGGATAGAGATCCCCGCGGGATGTATAGTGAACCGCATAGGAGATATGAGCGACGCGGAGCTGACCTCGCTTGCGAAAAAAATGGCGGACGTCTCGGGATACGAGTCCGGCGTTTACGACAGATATCTGTCTGTTCCGTGGAGCGAGACCGAGGCGCTTAGAGAGATCACGAAAAACGCTCTCGGCGTAACGAAGTACGTTTATAACGCAAACGAAGCGGAATACTACGGGCTGACGCAGTCTTACCCGTCGTCCAGTCTGTTCATTTCGCCGCGGACGGATTATATCATAGACAGTCCCGCAACGCGTATGTCCGATATATATACGCTGGCGGACAAGACCGCGCGTTATCTTTCAACGCAGTGCGAATACACGCTCGAACCGCACGGGTACAGCTCCAACGGCTCTTACACGGTCCAGTTCCTGACGGAAGCGAAAAACGGCTACTGCGTGCAGTTCGCCACGGCGGGCGCGCTCCTTCTCAGATCGATCGGCATACCCACGCGTTACGTCGACGGATATCTTGCGCCGGAGATGAGATACAGCGGCGGTATGTATACCTGCACCGTGCTCGACAACAACGCGCACGCCTGGATAGAGGTATATATAAAGGGCTACGGCTGGATGACGTTTGAGATGACGTCCCCGATGATATCGGGAATGTACAGATCCTCCACGCCCGCCGTCACGCCCGAAACGGATATTCCGCCCGTGGTAACGGAAACGACGGAGCCGCCGGACAGCGATACCGGCAGCACGCAGAACACGACGCCGCACGGTCCCGTCACTGACCCCGTAACTACGGACGTTATAACGACGGAGCCGGGAGGAATCGGCGTCGGTACGGGCATCGTGAGAAAGGTGATACTTATAACGGTCATATCGCTTTTCGTTATCCTCCTTATCTCAACGCTCATATATCTGTACCTTAAAAAGACGACGCTTCGCCATAAGAAATTCATGCGCATGCTCAAGCGGGCGGCTGACGGCGGATCCGCCGATCCCGGAGGCGATATAAACAAGATCGCGGAGTATATAAAACTGCTTCTGTCGAAAATAGGGCTCGTCCGCGCGGAAAACGAGATGATGACGGATTTCGCGGCGCGCGTAGACCTTGAGGTTGAGAAAAGATCGTTCGGTCCCGCGTCGGAGGCGCTGCAGAAAAACACTTTCGGTCACTGCGCCGACAGCGAGGACGCAAAAACCGCGGCTGTATACGCGCTGTATCTGCGCAAAAAGGTGCTTGCAAGGATGTCGCGCTTTGATAAATTCAGATACGTAACGTTGAGGAAGCTGATATGACGATGGATAAAAAAGCGGCGTCGCAGCTTAACGGCGCGTCGCTCGCATACGTCGGCGATGCGGTGACGGAGGTCTTCGTCAGGTCGTATATACTGTCGCG
Source organism: uncultured Ruminococcus sp. (assembly GCA_902782785.1). GTDB lineage: Bacteria > Bacillota > Clostridia > Oscillospirales > CAG-272 > UBA1248. Next base: position 16,676 of record CACZOH010000160.1, read on the forward strand.
CGGCATAACGGACACGGCCAGATACAACGAGCTGGCGCTCAGATTCGTAACGGCTCACGCGCAGTCGGAGGCTTATTCGCGGATAGAACCGCTGTTGTCGGACGAGGAAAGAGAGATACTTAAAAGGGGCAGAAACGCCAAAACGACGCACCGCCCGAAGAACCAGACGCAGTCGGATTACCGCCGCGCCACGGGCTTTGAGGCGCTTATAGGCTGGCTTTACCTCACAAACGAGGTCAAAAGAGCCGAGGAATTGTTCAGGTTGGCATATATAGACGTAACAGAGGGTATCTCAAACAAGACATTATAAAAAAATTTACAAATAAGATTTGCCGAATGGTATTGACAAAAAGCATATTTTTATAATATAATATTCGTTGCCTGCCGAATGGCAGAACAGTATGCTTTGATTATATAGATGCGTTAATCGGGGCATCCGTATATTAAAAATAACATTCCGTAAAAAAGGAGGCTAAAAAAGATGCTCAGAACATACCAGCCCAAGAAGCGCCAGCGCAAGAGAGAGCACGGCTTCAGAAAAAGAATGGCTACCGCAAACGGCAGAAAGGTTCTTAAAAGAAGACGCGCAAAAGGCAGAGAAAGACTGACCTATTGATTTGCTTGATTTGGCTTATGCCGCTCTATCAAACCTCTGCAACACAGGGGTTTTTTAGTTAAAAATGAGATACTATACACTTAAGGAAAATCATCTTTTCGCAAAGGCGTACAGAAGCGGAGAAAGAGCCGGGGGAAAATATATAAGCGTTTACGTTATGCCCGATTATCATGCTGCGCGTTTACAGCGAGCCAATCCACTTAAATCGAGGATCAACCGTGTCGGTATTTCCGTCACGAAAAAGCTCGGCGTCGCGGTCAGGCGTAACCGTGTCAAACGGATAATACGCGAGGCCTATTACAAAGCATTGAAAACGCTTGATCTGAAAACCGGCAAAATAATAGTTATTTCGGCAAGATCCGCGGCCGTGTACGCCAAAACGGATGATATTTACGGCGAGCTTGCACAGGCGCTTTGCAAAACGGGCGTCGCTTCGGGAGAGGAGAGTGAAAAGGCGTGAGTAAAATATTCATGTTTCTCATAAACTTTTACAGAAAATACCTTTCACAGCTCAAAAAATATCCCACCTGCAAGTACTATCCCACCTGCTCGGAATACGGCTATGAATGTATCCGCATACACGGATGGTTCACAGGCTCATTTCTCGCGCTGTGGAGAATACTGCGCTGCAATCCGTTTTCACGCGGAGGCGTCGACTATCCGCCCGAAAAAAAGGCGAAGGTCAGGATGATAAGACCTAAGGAAAGAATTTAATTGAAAGGATCAACCGATGAGTGCCATTCTCGGATACCTTGCGGAAGGGTTGAAATACCTGATGATATTCTGCGACTGGATAAGCGGTCAGCATTACTGGATCTCGCTTTTTCTGTTCGCGCTCATCATCAAGCTGATACTTTTCCCGTTCAGTATCAAACAACAGAAAAGCCAGCAGAAACTGGCGAAGCTTCGCCCGAAGGAAGAGGCAATCAGAAGGAAGTACAGGGACGATAAAAGCCAGGAAGCGATGCGTAAGATGAACGAGGAGATCCAGGCTATGTACCGCGAGGAGAAGTACAGCCAGTTCGGCGGCTGTCTCCCGATGCTTCTGCAGATGCCCATTCTTTTCTCGCTTTACTACATCATTCAGAATCCGCTCCATTACGTCTGCCGCTTCGGAAAAGCGCAGATAGAGGTCATAATGGAGACGTTCCACAGGATAACCGGTTACGCAAGCGCGTCAAACTATCAGAACCTTACGATAAAAGCGACGGGCTTTTTGTCCGACGCCGCAAACCGTCAGAGCCTTATCAACGCGCTGCCCGTAGACGGCTCGATCCCCACGGGCGCGGTCAACGCGGCGGGCCAGGCGTTTGCAAACTACGGCGAATTCCGCGCCGACCTTGTAACGCAGCTTACGGAAAAAAGCTATCCGGATTTCAAAATGTTCGGATTTGTCGATCTGTCCGTGACCCCGTCCGAGCAGATCTGGTGGTATATTCTGATACCGATAATCACATTCGGCATACTGCTTCTCACGGCTAAGCTGCAGAAGAAATTCACGTATCAGCCGCTGTCCGCGGAGATGCAGCAGAAGAACTTCAGCATGAAGCTCATGGAGTATATGATGCCCGCCATGTCCGCGGTGTTCGCGTTCACGCTGCCGTCGGCTCTGGCGCTTTACTGGATCTATCAGAACATACTCGGCTTCGGTCAGCAGATAATACTGTCCAAGATGTTCCCGACGCCCAAGATGACGGACGCGGAGATCAAGGAGGCGCTGAGAGAAGCAGACAGACTTGAGTACGAGCGCAAGAAAGCGGAAGAAAAACGAAAGAAAGAGATACTTGAGGAGGAAAGAGCGCTGGCGGAAACGAGCCGCGCGACGGGAGTTCCCGAGGGTTGGGTAGAACCTCTCGGCCGTTCCTCCGTAAAGAAGGAAGAGAGCGCGGACCCGAAGAAAAAGAAAAACAAGGGCATAGACCGCGCGGAAATGAAAAACGATAAGAAGGACGACGGTTAAGACCGTTTGAAAACCGAAAATATGAAAAAAGAATTGATCAAGACCGCGCCGACGGTGGAAGCCGCAGTCAAAGCGGCTTGCGACGAGCTCGGCGTATCGGAGCACGACGTGACGTACGACGTGCTCATCCAGCCGAAAAAAGGCTTTCTCGGCATAGGCGCAGCGGACGCAAAGGTAAAGGTTGAATATAACGTAAAGCCCTCGTCCTCGGCGCTGCAGTTCACAAAAACGCTTCTCAAAAATATGGAGATCGACGCGGAGGTCAGGACAGAGGTGTCTGAAAGCGGCGAATATCTCATAAACATAGAGGGAGAGGAAGCGGGCATCCTGATAGGTCACCACGGCGAGACGCTTGACGCCCTGCAGTATCTCTGCAACCTCGCCGCCAACAAAAAGGAAAACGAGGACGACGACAGAGAATACACCAGAGTGACCGTCGATATATCCGGCTACCGCGCAAAGCGTGAGGAAACGCTCCGCAGTCTCGCAAGAAGAACGGCGGAAAAAGCGCTCCGCTATAAGAGAAGCGTGTCTCTTGAACCGATGCCCAGCCATGAGCGCAGGATAATACATTCCGAGGTGCAGAAGATCGAGGGAGTCACCACAAACTCGATAGGCTCGGAAAACAACAGAAGAGTCGTTATAATGCCCGAAAAGAAATAAGGGCAAAGGGGCTGTCGCGTTAAGCAAGAGCCCCTTTAACGTCCCGTAAGGGACAATTCATGTCCGATAGGACAACTCATGCCGACAGGCA